>CAMBPS010000001.1 GCA_945869675.1 Prosthecobacter debontii
AAGTTTGACTTGGCGGGAGCTGAAAACGGAGTTGATTTTCCCCTGCATCGTTTGGTGCATGACTGTGAGTGCTTGTTTGTTTGCACTCCCAAGTAATCACACCTTCAGCGCCAAACGATGCCTCTTTCATCTTCGGAATCCGGGTTAAACACAGAGATCTGTCTTTCCAGACGGTGACTGAGGGTGTATTCATAAACCATGCGCACTGCCAATCCCACACTCAATGACCAAGTCTTTGCCAATGCACCGGCCACTGTAGGTGGTCAAGTGATGACGCTTCAGGGCGCAGTCAATAAGACGTTTATCCTCGCCCTTCTTCTGGTCATTTCAGGCGGTTTCAGTTGGCAGTTTGTGCAGGCGAATCCGCAGTTAAGTGGCATGCTCAGTATTGGCAGTGCTCTGCTTGGGTTTATCTTGGTTCTGGCCTCTTCCTTTAAGCCGACCTGGTCGCCCGTTGTCGCACCTGCATATGGACTGGTGGAAGGCGTTTTCGTTGGGGTGATTTCAGCGCGTTATTCGGCGTTGTATGACGGCATCGTCCTGCAAGCGGCTCTGTTGACGCTCGGCATTCTTTTTGCACTTCTCTTTGCCTATCAATCACGATTGATCCAAGCCACGGAGAATTTTAAACTCGGTCTGGTAGCGGCCACGGGCGGGATCGCCATCGTGTATCTGGTCAGCATCGTGCTGAGTTTCTTCGGCATTCAAATCCCACTCATTCATGAAAGCGGTCTGGTAGGCATCGGTTTCAGTCTGGTGGTAGTCGTGATTGCTGCGCTGAATCTAGTGCTCGACTTTGACTTCATTGAAAAGGGTGTCGCTCAGGGTGCCCCCAAGTACATGGAGTGGCAGTCGGCCTTGGGACTGCTCGTGACGATCGTCTGGCTTTACATCGAAATGCTTCGGTTGCTCTCCAAGCTGCGTAGTCGTGATTAATCGAATGTACGGAGGATCATTTAGCCTCCAGACTAACTTGCCGTAGAGTTACGCGCAGTTCCGCGCGCCATGGATGATATGAGACTGTTCGTGATTCGAGTTTCTAATCACAGGATTAACAGGAATTGGTGCTGACCTGTAAACCTAGATCCGGGAATGGAAGGTCGTTGAGTTGCGCCAGGGCTTGGTTTCACAAGGCTTCTTCGATTCGAAGCGGCTGTGTCTTGGGTGACACCGCCCAAGAGGCGAAAAGCCTTGTGGAATCAATGACGGATGCAAATCGGCGGTCAGCCATTCCTGAATCTAGGATAATCGTTTTTAGGCTTAAAACGGGAATGGAAGTTCGTTGAGCTGGTTTCACAAGGGTTCTTCGGCTTTAAGTGGCTGTGTCTTGGGTGACACTGCCAGAGAGGCGAAAAGCCTGGTGGAATCGATAACGGATGCAAATCGGTGGTCAGCCATTCGTGTTTTACGTTTTAGTTCGTAAGAAATGGATGAGCGATCAGTTTGCATGAGGCTATGCGCCGATTGCTTCTCTTTCTGACTCTCACTTTAGGCCTTCACGCGGCTAAGCCGAATGTGCTCTTCATCATGTCGGATGATTTCCGGCCTGAGATTGGTTCGTTCGGCTCAACAGCACTCACGCCGAATCTGGATAAACTGGCGGCACGTAGCGTGCAGTTTGATCGTGCCTACTGTCAGCAGGCGGTGTGCAATCCTTCACGTTCCTCACTGCTCACAGGATTGCGTCCAGATACACTTCGACTGTGGAATAATGGCAAACATTTTCGTGAACTGAATCCTGACGTCACCACGTTGCCGCTCTGGTTTAAAGAGCATGGCTATACGACCCGCTGTGTGGGGAAAATCTTCCACAACTGGCATACCGCAGAGAAAGGAGATCGCCGTTCCTGGAGCGCGGATGAGTTTCTGCATTATGCCAATCATGGCGATGATAAACCGATGATCACCGGTGAGTTGCCAGGGAACTCTGCCACATTGAGTGCTCGGGTTTATGGGAACACCTCCATCTGTGAGTGCCGTGATGTTCCCGATGAAGCCTACTACGATGGCCGGGTGGCCGTGGAGGCCCAGCGTGTGCTGCAGGAGGTGAAGGATGAGCCTTTCTTTCTTGCGGTGGGTTTCTGGAAGCCCCATGCACCCTTCAATGCGCCGAAAAAATACTGGGATCTCTATGATCGGTCCAAGTTACCACCGTTGAATGATGCACGCCCTGAGGGTGCACCTGAGATTGCCTTTCACCAGAGCACGGAGATCCTTGGGCCACCTGCCAAGCAGACGCCAGTCACAGCCGAGCAGGCCGCGGAGATGCGGCACGGCTACTTTGCCAATATCAGTTACATGGATGCCCAAATCGGTAAGGTCTTGAATGCGCTGGATGAAAGTGGAGCCGCTAGCAATACGATCATCGTTTTCTTCGCCGATCACGGCTACCACATTGGCGAGCATAGCTTGTGGGGGAAGACCTCTGATTTTGAATTCGATGCGCATGTGCCACTGATGATCAGTGATTTACGCCCTGAGAATCGCGGTAAAAAAACCAGTGCCTTAACTGAACTGGTGGACTTATTTCCGACGCTGGTGGACCTCTGTGGCCTGCCAAAGCCAGCGAGCCTCGATGGCGAGAGTTTGGTGCCCATTTTGAAGGATCCCAATCAATCGGCCAAAAAAGCCGCTTTCACGCAGCATCCGCGCCCAGCCTATTATGATCGCGAGCCCAGCAAGCAACCCAAAGCCATGGGCTACAGCATCCGCACGGAAAAAGTGCGTTACACTGAATGGCGTGACTGGGTCACGAAGCAGGTCACGGCTCGTGAACTGTATCTGACGGAACAAGATCCTGCCGAACTCAATAACCATGCCGATGATCCCAAACAGTCCGATTTGCAGCAGGCGGTGGCAAAACAGCTCCGCGAGAAGTTTCCGAACTAAGTCAGCCTCAGCTTGCCTCTTGGCAGACGCCGCTTAGCATCCGCGCCGTGATCGCCATTGCTACGGCCAGCCAAAAAGGAGGCGTGGGAAAAACCACCCTCTGCATCAATCTTGCTTATTCCCTCGCCAGACGCGGGTGGACGACTCTGCTTGTGGATACTGATCCCCAGGGCGGAGTAGGACTCTCCCTGGCTCGCTCCACACGCACGAAACAAGGATTCTATGATTTTCTCAGCGGAGAACGTGATTTTAACAAGCTCGTCCTGCCGACTCGTCTACCGGAACTGCAAATACTGCCCACAGGTCAGTATGATCACTGCGCGCGCCGGGGTTGGTCCGCTCAGGAAGTGCCGGTGCGCTTGGCTGATCTATTGCGCGCTGCCGAATTGCGCGGCGTGGATTGTGTGATCATGGATACCGCCGCTGGACTCAACGGCATGAGTGAATCCGTCGTGAAAGCCTGTGATTATGTGATCCTGCCCCAGCAGGCTGAACCACTCGCAGTTCGTAGCGTGCCGCATATGCTAGAGACTTTGTCCCGATTCCGCACCGAAGGTGCCGGAGTCAAAGTGGCCGGCATTCTCATGACGATGGTCATGGGGGACAGTCAGATCAGTCAAAAGGTCGTCGCTGAACTGCGTGCCATGCTCCCAAGAGACATGATGTTTGAACAAGTGGTGCCGCGCCTGAATTCTTTTTTAGAAGCCAGTGCCATGGGTGTGCCGGTTGCCTTATTGAAAAAAAACCCGCCGCCCGAGGCCCTGATTTTTGATCAGCTCGCCGCCGAACTCGAACAAAGAGCAGGCTTAGCCCAAGAACGTGAATCCACTGAAAGTCATGCAAGTCTCCTGGATTGACGCTGATCAGGTCACAGCCTTAGCAGAGGGATTGAGCTGGGGTACAGCTGCAAACTCGCCATCTCCTGCCGCCGAAATAGGTACCGCTCCACTGATCGGTGATTCCACATCATTGGTTTTTCCTGATGAGCCTGAGCATCTGCCCGAGTCCATGGCTGAAGTCATGGCTGAAGATGAACCGCAGCCTGTTCTACATGATTTTCGGGCACGGCTACAAGCCATTCGTGATCGTGCTATTCAGGCAGGATTGATTCCTGCCCAGATGCCTGTGATTGCGCTGCCTGAGGTGGAATTACCGCCCTTTGATCCTCAGGCTGGCGCGGTTCCAGAGCGCTTGGCAGCCTTTATCGACTGGACACTGCCCGGCCTCACTGATTCGGAAATTTTTATCGTTGATGATCAGGGCGATCTTCATTGGGGTAGTCCTGCTAGCTCAGGATTGGTGCTATCAGCCATCATGGCTTGGGGCGCCGCCTCCCGAATGAGTGCCTTGGCTGCCTATGAAACGGTGGAGCCACTGCGCCAAATGTTGGCCTCAGGTCGGCACCTCGCCGTGATCCCCTGCGCCACACGGCTGGGCATCATGCACGTCGCCATCACCAGCCTGCTGCTTGTGCCGCAGCAGCAGATCACCGCCTTGCGCTCGGCTTTAGTCGCGGCCATGGATGCCGATGACTGACACAAAAGCACCAAGGCTGAGCATATCTGCCTGCTGACAGAGACGGTGGAATCGTTTATCCAATGAACTATGAAACCGCTCGATCTTCAGGTGAATGGCTATGCTGGCACCGACTTTAATCGCGATGACCTCTCTGCGGAGGCTTTGCATCATGTTTGCTTGGCTTTGCGGGAAGATGGTTGTGATCAAATTTTGGCCACGTTTATCACGGATGAAATGGCTGCGCTGGAACGCCGAATGAGCACGCTGGTGAAACTGCGCGCGGCTGATCTGTTGGCTCAAAGTGTGATCGCGGGGATTCACATCGAAGGGCCATTCATCAATCCTGAAAAGGGTTATGTGGGAGCGCATCCGGCCCACTGTGTGCGACCTGCCAATCTGGAAGATGCCAAACGACTCTTGGACGCGGCAGGTGGGCTCACGAAGATCATCACCTTAGCTCCTGAAAAGGATGATCGTTTTCAAGTGACCGAGTTTCTGGCCAATCAGGGAATCACCGTTTCAGCCGGTCATTGCAATCCGAGTCTGGAGACGCTGCACGCTGCGGCGGATCATGGTTTAAAAATGTTCACCCATGTCGGCAATGGCTGTCCGATGTTGATGCATCGTCATGACAACATCATTCATCGGGCTCTTTCTTTGCGGGATAAACTTTGGCTCTGCTTCATCCCTGACGGCGTTCATATCGACTTCTTCGCCCTGCGAAACTACCTGCGTGTGGCTGGTCTCAAAAAAACGATCTTTGTGACCGATGCCATTTCCGCAGCCCGACTCGGGCCAGGTAAGTTCACGCTCGCTGGCTGGGACATCGTCATCGGTGAAGATCTCGTCGCCCGCAGTCCAGATGGCTCTCACTTTGTCGGCAGCACAGTGACCGTGCCACGTATTCTGGACAATGGAGTGCGTGAATTAGGACTGAGCGCTGATGATCTACAGCAGCTGCTGGAGACGAATCCCCGAGCAGCCATTGGTCTAGCCTAACGCCAAGTAGGGGATGATTCAAAGACCACACGCTCTTTGCTCAGCGGGTGAATGAAGCTGATGCGCTGGGCATGCAGACACATCGGCGCGTCCATTTTATCCAGGGTCTGAGTGTCTCCTTTGGCTCCTCCAGCGAGATAGACCGGATCACCGACAATCGGAAAACCAAGCTGCCAGAGATGAATGCGGATCTGATTCGTGCGACCCGTAAGCGGACGTGCTTCCAGCAGGGCGGTGCCATCGGCGTCACGACTCAACACGCGAAACTCCGTTCGGGAGGCATCTCCGTCTTCTTCATCGACCTCACGACTGCCCAGGGCGCCAGCCTCTGAGCTGATCGCAGCATCACAGGCGAAGATCTCCTCAGGGGGATGACCTTGCACTCGCGCTAGATAAAGTTTCTCGACCTCGCCGCGAGCAAACTGTGGCTGTACCAGTCCAGCAAAATGCCGCGTTCTCGCCACCACGACCAAGCCTGTGGTATTGGCATCCAGACGATGACAGGCGCGTAACTTATGTGGGTGGTAAACTTCATCTAGGATGTATTGCAGCGTATTGCGATTGAATCTGCCGCCAGGATGCATGGGCAATGGCGCGGGCTTCTCCAAGACCACGATGGCCTGGTCTTCATGCAGCAAACGGATGTCCGCATTCACATCAGGTTCCACATTGGCCGCGATGAGTTGCACAAAGCGTTCACCTGCTCTGACGATTTGATCTGCTGAGGCCGGTATGTGAGATTCCATGCCTAGCAGTCGCTGATTTGCAAAGCGGGATAGCCACTCCTCACGCGGCACAACAGGCAGGATCGTGACCAGCGTTTCGAGCAACGTCATGCCATCGCAAGTCTTTGGAACAGACAGTGGGCGGTAGTTGTCATAGGGCGCACTTCCTGGCAGGGGCGTCGTCAGTCGCTGGATCGCTGCGTGTCTTTTGACAAGGCTTTCCTGCATCTGTTGCTCAGTGGATTTGAAGCAATAGGGGCAGGACACATTTTCGACAAAACGCGCATCAGCCTGATCCTCATCCGAGAGTGGTGACTGGCACATGTAGCACTGCGTGGACTGTGTTTCCTCCAGTCCGGGATCGACACCAACGCGCTGATCAAAGACAAAACACTCGCCCTCATAGTGATCTCCGCCGACTTCCTCGAAGTACTTCAAGATGCCACCTTCGAGCTGCCAAATCTGTTCAAAGCCTTCACGCTCCATGAACGGGGCCGCTTTTTCACAGCGGATACCGCCCGTGCAGAAGGTCACGATGGGCTGCTTCTTGAGCTTTTCCGGCAGATTTCTCACGGCTTCTGGAAAGTTGCGGAACTGATTCACGCCAATCACCGTCGCACCTTTGAAGGTGCCCAGCTTCACCTCGTAATCATTGCGAGTATCCAGCAGCGTCACAGGTCTGCCTTCATCCAGCCACTGTTTCAGTGTTTTGGCTTCAATTCGTGGAGAGGTGTATTTCCCAGGCTCAATGCCTTCGACACCGAAAGCGATGATCTCCTTCTTGATACGGACCAGCATGCGATTGAAAGGCTGATGCTCGCTATCACTGTATTTGGGTGCCAGACCTTCTAATCCGGGAACACTTCGGATTTCGGCCACGAGTTGATCCACCAAGTCCCTTGGGCCAGCGATGAAGAGATTGATCCCTTCGGTGCTCAGTAAAATGGTCCCCTTCAGTCCCCACTCTTTGCAGAGCATCATGAGTCTTTCCCTCAGCGACTTCAGGTCTGTGAGGGTGGCAAACTTATAACAGGAGATATTCGTGATCGTAGCAGTCATTTCGAGGCAGTAGCTTATCATCATTAGCCAAAAGAAGCCTACAGGCATCAAAGAAATGTTCCCAATAGAAGAGTGCTCACGATTTCCAAAGATCCAACTGAGGCGCCTTCTGTGAGTTATTCATCTCGATAGTTTTGGTCTTGTTGGAATCACCATGAGATAATAGTGCCAGATTCGGAGACTGGAGGCGTAGAGGATTGAAGATTGAGCGAGTAATTCAAAAGACCATGAGCAAACCAACCACCTATCGTTTTTCATTCGGCCCTTGGAACATCAGTGAAGGCGCTGACCCATTTGGACCTGAGGTTCGTCCGGCTTTTCCCCATGAAAAGAAATATGCCCTTTATAAGCCCATGGGTTTTGAGGGTGTGCAGTTCCACGATGATGACGTCGTCCCAGGCCTCGACGAATTGAATCCTGCGCAAATTTCCAAGCAGTGCGCCAAGGTGAAAAAGATGCTCGATAACCAAGGGCTGATTCCTGAGTTCGTCGCGCCGCGCCTCTGGTTTGCTCCGCAGACCGTTGATGGTGGCTATACTTCAAACAGCGCCAAAGACCGCAAGTATGCTCTCGACCGCACGCTGCGGACGATCGACATCGCTCGTGAGATTGGCAGTAAAGCGGTGGTGCTCTGGCTGGCTCGTGAAGGCAGCTACATCCGTGAGAGCAAAAACGCACGTCTCGCCTATCAACGCATTCTTGAGACGATCAATGCCATGCTTGCGCATGACAAAGACATCGAGATCTGGATCGAGCCGAAGCCGAATGAACCGACGGACATGGCCTATGTGCCGACTATTGGACACACGGTTGCCTTGGCTTACGCCTCTAGCGATCCGAAGCGTGTGAAGGGTCTCATCGAGACTGCCCATGCTCTGCTTGCAGGACTCGACCCAAGTGATGAAATGGCCTTTGCGCTCGCTCACGACAAGCTTGGTAGCGTCCATCTCAATGACCAAAATGGCCTGAAGTATGATCAGGATAAAAACTTCGGTGCCGCCAATCTACGTGCCGCTTACAATCAGGTGCGTGTTCTCGAAGAAGCTGGCTATGGCAAAAAAGGCGAGTTCATTGGCCTCGACGTGAAAGCTATGCGCACCCAGAAGGGCAAGTGCGTGACCTCTCACCTCACTGGCAGCCGCGAGATCTTCCTGCATCTGGTGGAAAAAGTGCGCAGCACTGACGAAAAGCTCGTTCAGCAATTCCGTGACGCCCGCGATTACGAAGCCCTGGAACTCTACATCCTCAAACACTTGATGGGCATCAAGTAAGCCTTTAAATAACCGCCTCTCATGAAACAGTTTCGTCTCAACCGCCTCTTCAACGCCAAGTCCAATCGTTGTTTCGACGTCGCCGTCGATCACGGCTTCTTCAATCAGCCCGGATTCCTCACCGGCATTGAAGACATGCGCAGCGTGGTTAAAACCTTGGTGGAAGCAGCGCCAGATGCCATTCAACTCACACTAGGCATGGCACGTCATCTCCAGGAGATTCCAGGCCGCTTCAAACCGAGTCTCGTTCTCCGCACTGACGTCGCCAACATCTATGGTAAGGAGCTTCCCGAAAGCCGCTTCAGCCTGATGATTGAGGAGACGATGCTGCAAGCCGTGCGCTATGACGCAGCCTGCGTCTGCGTGAATCTTTTTCAGATTCCTGGTGCGCCCGAAGTGCATGAGCAGTGCGTGGAAAACATCCTCCGCCTCAAGCCTCAGGCCGACTACTACGGGATGCCGATGATGATTGAGCCACTCGTGTTTCAGCCCAATGAAAAAGCCGGCGGTTACATGGTGAATGGCGATGAAACAGCTATCACTTATCTTGTGCGTCAGGCTGTGGAACTTGGTGCTGACATCGTGAAAGCGGATCCAACGGATGATGTGAGCATTTATCACAAAGTCATCACAGCAGCCTCTGGAATTCCCGTGCTTGTGCGTGGTGGTGGACGTGTGAGCGATCAAGAAATCCTCGAGCGCACTCAAGGTCTGCTGGCTCAAGGAGCCGCGGGCATTGTCTATGGTCGCAATGTCATTCAGCACCCGAATCCAAAAGGTATCACCCGCGCCCTGATGGCGATGGTGCATGAAGGTGTCAGCGTGGACGCAGCCCTCAATCTCATCGCCTAATGAAAGACATTCGCATTGGCATTATCGGTGGCGGTCTCATGGGCCGCGAAATGGCTAGCGCGTTTGCGCGTTGGTGTGCTCTTGTAGATGTCACCGTGCGGCCTGTTCTTATCTCCGTCGCGGATTTAAATCCAGCCACGCTTTCGTGGTTTGATTGCATTCCATCCTGCACGCAGAAGACCACTGACTATAAAGAATTGCTCGCTAATGCTGAGGTTGATGTCGTCTATGTCGCCGTGCCACACAATCTTCACGAGAAGCTGTATCTCGACGTGCTCGCTGCAGGCAAAGACCTCTTCGCTGAGAAGCCCTTTGGCATTGATCTGCCTTCCGCTCGCCGCATTCTGGATGCGGTGAAGTCCAGCGATCGCTTTGTGCGTTGCAGCTCCGAGATGCCTTTTTTTCCCGGGGCTCAGCGTGCTTATGAAATCGCCAGTAAAGGTGAAATAGGCCGCGTCTTAGAGGTCGTCTCCGGCTTCCATCACAGCAGTGATCTCGATCCCACCAAAGCCGCTAACTGGAAGCGTCTCAATGCCACCTGTGGAGAAGGCGGCGCTCTGAATGATCTTGGTATGCATGCCTGCCATGTGCCCCTGCGTCTTGGCTGGAAACCGACACGTCTCTTCGCCCAACTCCAAAAAGGTTACCCGCAGCGCCCCGACGGTAAAGGCGGCATCACCCATTGTGACACTTGGGACAACGCGATGCTGCATACTTGGACTACCATCGCTGATCACGAAGTGCCGCTGCGTCTGGAAATGAAACGTCTGGCTCCTGGTGCCACGAATACTTGGTTCATCGAGATCCTCGGAACTGACGGTGGCGTGCGTTTCAGCACCGCTGAACCGAAAACACTGTGGATCTTTGAGCGAGGTAAAGAGCAGTGGTGGAAGCGTACCGAACTTGGGTTCGGCACACCCTTCAAAACCGTGACTGGAGGCATCTTCGAGCCTGGTTTCCCCGATGTGATCCAGCAAATGTGGGCCGCTTATCTCATGGAGCGCGAAGGTGAACTTGAAGGCCGTTTTGGCTGTGCCACACCTGAGGAAGCAGTCGCCACGCATGAGATTTTTGCTGCCGCTTTGGAGTCTCAGCGCGCAGGTTCAGTCGTCACTCTCTAACGATCATGAGCACCCAGCGCTCAGGCATTCTCGCCGCCGGCAACTTCATCGTGGACTACGTGAAGATCATCGACGCGTATCCTGAGCAGGACATGCTTTCCAGCATCTTGAGCGAGTCTCAAGCCAATGGTGGCGGTCCCTACAACGTGCTCAAGGACTTATCTGCCATGCAGGCGGGTTTCCCGCTCGCTGCTAGTGGACTCGTTGGCGATGACGCCAATGGGCATTGGATTTATGCGGACTGTGTGGCGCATGGCATCGATGCCACGCAACTTCATCGCACCCAGGAATGCTCGACGTCCTACACCGATGCGATGACTGTGCAGAGCACTGGCAGACGAACGTTCTTTCATCAGCGCGGAGCCAATGCACTCTTTCATGAGAGTCATTGTGATGTCAGTCAAACCAGCTCGCGCATTTTGCATCTCGGCTACTTGATGCTGCTTGACCACATGGACAGCTTTGCCGCCGATGGCCGCACCCACGCAGCCCATTTGTTAGCGGCGGCGAGTGAAGCGGGTTTGCAAACCAGCGTGGACATGGTGAGCACTGAACACCCGCAGTTTCGAGAGATTGCGATGAGTGCCATGCCTCACACTGATCATCTCATCATCAATGAGATCGAAGCCGCGCGTGTGTTGAATCGCAGCCTTTCTTCAAGCGATGGTTCCGCGCTTCTCAAAGCCTCGAGAGATCTTTTAGCGCTTGGCGTTCGTCAAACTGTCACCATTCACACCGAGCACGGAGCTGCTACCTGCACGCATGAAAACGACGAGCACTTTCAGCCATCATTGCTTCTTCCCACAGGCTACAGCCAAGGTGCCACGGGGGCAGGGGATGCCTTTGCTGCAGGCCTGCTCTACGCCCTGCATGAAGACTGGTCCTTAGCAGATCGTCTCCGACTTGCCGTCTGCACTGCCGCCGCATCTCTGTCCCATCCCACGCCATCTGGAGGTATGAAACCTGTGCGCGAATGTTTGGCTCTCGCAGATGCTTTTGGCTTCCCCTGAGTTCAACCGATAGAAGGCACCCATCCCTCTCGTAATTGTTCAAATCCCGATGGGTCTGACTTATGTGTCGCCATGCCTGTCACGGCCTAAAATAAATGCCTCACGCCGATGAAGATCTTCCTTTGTTTATCGTTGCTGTCATCTGCGCACGTCTCAGCGTTGGACTTTGGCCGTGAGATCCGACCACTGCTACAGAAGCACTGCATTGAGTGCCATGGTGAGAAGAAGAACAAGGCAGATCTCCGCCTTGATGCCAAAGTACATGCCTTCAAAGGCGGTGAATCTGGTCCCACCATCGTTCCTGGAGATAGCGCAAAAAGCAGTCTTTTCTTCCGCATCGCCACGACGGACGAAGACGAACGCATGCCTCCAAAGGGTGAGCCCCTCTCGTCACAACAGATCGCTCTCATTCAGCAATGGATCGACTCCGGTGCCAACTGGCCCGAAACCGCTCTCGACAAAGCCGCAGCGTCCGACAAACGCCTCCAGCATTGGTCTTATCAACCCATAGCTCGGCTTTCCAAAGTCGACACGATCGACTCCCTCATCCAGAAGAAACTCGCCGAAAACAAACTTGCTCTCAATCCGACCGCTGATTCTCGCGCCCTGATCCGCCGCCTCTTCTATGATGTCGTCGGCCTGCCGCCGACGCCTGAAGAGGTCGAGCGTTTTGTGGCATCGCCATCGGATGATGAGGCTCTGGTGGACTCGTTACTCGCCTCGCCACGCTTTGGCGAAAAGTGGGCACGCCATTGGCTGGATGTCGTTCGCTTTGCCGAATCGGACGGTTTTGAGACCAATCGAGCCCGTGACAACGCCTGGCCGTATCGTGATTACGTCATTGAGTCCTTCAACAACGACAAACCCTATGACCAGTTCATCCGCGAGCAGCTGGCCGGCGATGCGCTTAATGCCGATGCCGCCACGGCTTTCCTCGTCGGCGGCGCCTTGGACCGGGTGAAGTCGAAAGATCCCGTGCTTACGGCCAATCAGCGCGCGGACGAGCTGCACGATATGGTCAGTACGACAGCCGCTACCTTTCTCGGCCTCACTGTGAACTGCGCACGCTGCCACAATCACAAGTTCGATCCCATCGCGCAGGAAGATTACTACGCAATGATTGCCATGCTTCAGGGCGTTCAGCACGGCGAACGCCCCATGCGTTCCGCCAAGTCAGCAGAAAGTGAACAGCATCTTGCGAAACTCCGCAGCGAACTCGCACCAGTCGAAGCCAAACTCGCTGCCTTTCAGCCTCGTGCTCATCTCGGACGTGTCATTTTAATCGATGATACAAGCGCACAAACCACCGCCATCGATCAGCCGGCGAATGGCAAACCCATCACTTACTCGCCCGGTCGCGAACCAGGCGAAGCTGAAGACCCCGGCAATGCAACACGCCTGCCGAATCTCGGCGAGAGCTATCGCTACTGGTCCGCTGAAGTTGGCAAGCGTGAGGATTTCTTCACTTACGATCCCAACGTCAGCGGACGCTTCCGCATTTGGCTTTCCTGGGGGGCATGGACCACGCACGCATCTGACGCACGCTACATTCTCGATCAAGACGGCGATCTCAAAACAACGAGTGATCAAACTGAGATCGCCAACATCAATCAGAGCCTCTTTGCCGATGGAAAACCCGCCATTCCTGCGCATCGATGCTGGAGCGGTCTCGAGGATGCAGGCATTCATCAGCTCACGGACAAAAGTATCCTCCTCCTTCGCAGCGGACTTAAAGGCGGTCCCACCGTTGCTGATCTGATGGCCTTTGAGGAAGTTCTCCATGAAGAACCCAAGCCAACCGTGCCACATCTCCGCGCACCTGTTTCGCATCTCGCCAACGAGGATCATTTCGATGTTATCGAAGCTAAGTACCTTCGCTTTACTATCACGGCTTGCAGCCATGGTGAGCCTTGTATTGACGAACTTGAAATCTTCACACCCGCATCGAAAAACATCGCCCGCACAGCCAAGGTCACCGTCTCCGGCACTTATGCCGACGGAACCAACGTCAATCACAAGCGCGAGCACTTGAACGACGGCCAGTATGGCAACACCCGAAGTTGGATCTCCAAGCAAAAAAGTGGTGGCTGGGCGCAGTTGGAGTTTGAGAAGCCGGAGCGCATTCATCGCATCGTCTGGAGTCGTGACCGCAGCGCCGACAAAGGCAAGCATTACGAGGATCGCCTTGCTCTTGGATACCGCGTCGAAGTCTCGCCTGATGGCCTAGCATGGAAGCCTGTAGCCTCTAGCTCTGACCGCCTAGCAGACGCCTATCGCAAACGCATCACCGCCATTCCTACGCTGAGCGAGGTGCCCACTGAGAAAGCCGCTGAAGTCGCCAAGTTCACACAGCAGCGCACGCGTCTTTCTGATGAGATTCAAAAATGGATCACGTTGCCGAAAGTTTATGCGGGAACTTTTGCGCAGCCTGGACCGACAAATCGCATGCATCGTGGCGATCCGACTCAGCCCCGGGAAGTCGTTGCGCCTGCTGCACTTAAACAGATTGGTAAACCACTGGCACTTCCAGCTGACACCCCCGAGCAGGAACGTCGTCTCGCGCTTGCCAACTGGATCGCCGATCCAACCAACCCGCTCACCGCACGAGTTATCGTGAATCGCCTATGGCATTACCACTTCGGCACCGGCCTCGTCGATACGCCTAGCGACTTTGGCATCAATGGCGCACGACCCACACATCCCGAGTTGCTCGACTTCCTCGCCAGTGAACTCATCACTCATCAGTGGAGCCTCAAGCACATCCATAAGCTCATCTTGATGTCGAAGACTTATCGGCAAAGCAGTGCGATGAATGAAGTGGCCTACAAAGCCGATTCCAATGCCCGACTCCTCTGGCGTTTTCCTCCACGTCGTCTCGAAGCCGAGGCCGTGCGCGATGCGATGCTCCTCACCAGTGGTCAGCTCGACCTCAAAATGGGTGGCCCTGGCTTTGACCTCTTTGAGCCAAACGACAACTACGTCAAAGTTTACCAGACCAAGACCGATTATGGCTCCGCCGAATTCCGACGCATGGTTTATCAGAGCAAACCGCGCACCATGCTCGACGACTTCTTCGGTGCCTTCGACTGTCCGGATGCCGGTCAGCCCGCGCCAAAACGCACAAGTTCAACGACGCCGTTGCAGGCCTTGAATCTCCTCAATAGCCACTTCGCCATGCAACAGGCCGAGGCCTTCGCACACCGCGCCATCAAAGAATCCGGCCCTGATGTCGCCCAACAAATCCGCCGCACCTTTGAACTCATCTTCCAGCGCTCACCAACAACTGAGGAGCAAACTGACGCCATCGCACTTGCCAGATCTCACGGACTGCCGGTTCTCTGCCGCGCTCTCTTTAATTCCAACGAGTTCATCCGCCTGAACTAACGTCATGAACCATCTCCTCAATCGCCGCCACTTTCTCAATCGCACCGTTAGCGGCCTGAGCAGCATCGCGCTTGCGTCATTACTCAAAGACAACGGTCTGCTCGCCAACGAGTCGCCGATTCGTCCGCTCATTGATCCCTCTCGTCCATATGCGCCACGACCGTCGCACTTCGAACCGAAGGCGAAGCAGGTGCTCATGATCTTCTGCTCGGGTGCCATGAGCCATGTGGATACCTGGGACTACAAGCCCGAACTCTTCAAGCGCCATGACACACCGATGCCAGGGTCTGGAAATCTGATCACTTTCCAAGGTGAGCAAGGCAACCTCATCAAACCCATCCGTGACTTCAAGCCGCGCGGTCAATCGGGCAAGATGATCTCCGACTTGCTGCCCAACCTCGCCGAGATGGCTGACGACATGTGCTTCATCCACTCGATGACCGCGAAGTCGAACACGCACGGTCCCGCTGAGAACCAAATGGGTACTGGCTACATCCTCGATGGTTTCCCCAGCGCAGGCGCGTGGGTGACGTATGCGCTCGGTTCGGAGAACCAAAACTTTCCGGCTTTCGTCGCCATTCCTGATCCACGCGGTGTTCCGCAGATTGGCCCACGGCATTGGGGAAGTGCCTTTTTGCCCGCTTCATTTCAAGGCACCGCCTTCAACGCCAACAAACCCATCCCCAATCTCGCGCGGCCCGGTTCCATCTCCGACAAGGCCGAACGCGACACGCGCGAATTTCTCAAAAGATTCAACGGCCGTCATCTCGAACAGAACCCCGGCGATAGCGATCTCGCCGCGCGTATTTCATCCTATGAACTCGCCGCGCGCATGCAGCTTGCTGCCGTCGAGATCAATGATCTTAGCACTGAAAGTCCCGCCACCCGTGCACTCTACGGCACTGAAGACACGAATGTGAGCAAAGCCGGCTTCGCCAAGAACTGCATCCTTGCGCGACGCCTCATTGAGCGCGGTGTGCGCTTTGTGCAACTTTTCAACGGTTCCTACGCCATGGGCGAAGGTGTGGGCAACTGGGACGGTCACAAAAAGATCCACGATCAATACGCCGTCCATGCGCCCATTCTTGATCAGCCCTGCGCCGCACTGTTGAAGGATATGAAGGCTCGCGGGCTCTTGAAGAACACGCTCGTTGTTTTCGTTACCGAGTTCGGCCGCATGCCCACTTTTCAAAAAGGAGCTAATGGCCGTGATCACAACCCCAAAGGTTTTACCGTCTGGCTCTCCGGTGCCGGTGTGAAGCGCGCCTACAGTCATGGTGCGACAGATGATTTTGGTTATCAGGCCATGGAGAATGTCACCACGATCTACGATTTGCACGCCACCATGCTGCACCTCCTCGGCCTCAATCACGAGCGTCTGAGCTTCTACAACAATGGTATCGAACGCCGTCTCACCGACGTGCATGGCCATGTCGTCAAAGACATCCTCACATGAGATCTGTCCTGTTTGTTTTTTTTATTCCATCCGTCATTCTCGCTGTCGATTTCGACAACGAAATCCGCCCATTATTGCAAAAGCACTGCATCGAGTGCCATGGCGAAAAGAAGCAGAAGGGCGAGTTGCGTCTTGATGCAAAGTCATATGCGTTGAAGGGCGGGCATGAGGGGCCGGCGTTGGTGGCGGGTGATCTGGCGAAGAGCCCGCTGTTTCAGCGAATCATATCCACGGAAGATGACAAGCGCATGCCACCCAAAGGTGAGCGGCTTTCCGCAGAGCAAGTCGCTGCGGTGAAGGCGTGGATCGAAAGCGGAGCCTTGTGGCCTGAGAATGTGGCTGACCAAGCGGCGGCGGTGGACAAACGGTTGCAGCATTGGTCTGTGCAGCCGGTGAAGGCTGACTTCGGTAAGACGGCCTCGATTGATGGTTTCATCAAGGCCTCCCTCAGCGCCAAGGGGCTATCCATGTTCCCTGAAGCAGATCGGCGCACGCTCATACGACGGCTTTCATTTGATCTTACTGGATTGCCGCCATCACCGGAGCGCGTGGAGCAGTTTGTCCGCGACAATGAGCCGCAGGCTTATGAGAAGCTGGTGGATGAGTTGCTGAAATCACCGCACTACGGCGAGCGCTGGGCGCGGCATTGGCTGGACATCGCGCATTATGCCGACACGCATGGATTTGAGCGCGACCAATTGCGCCCGAATGCTTGGCGTTATCGCGACTACGTTATCGAGTCGCTGAATGCGGATAAGCCTTACCACGAGTTTTTGCACGAGCAGATTGCGGGCGACGTGATTCGTCCCGATGATCAGCAGGCGGTCATTGCCACCGGCTTTCTGGCGGCGGGGCCGTGGGATTTTGTCGGGCAGGTGGAGACAAAGAGCGACATGCTCAAGCGCGCAGCTCGCGCAGGCGATTTGGATGACATGGTCACGCAGGTCATCACATCGACCATGGGTATTACGATCAATTGTGCGCGTTGTCATGATCACAAACTCGATCCCATTACGCAGCAGGAGTATTATAGCCTGTGGTCGGTCTTTGCAGGCGTGAAGCGCGGCGAGCGCGAAGTCAGCGCGGTGGAATCCAAGCGGCTTGCTGATGAGAAAGATCGCCTTGGAAAAAGGCTCACGCAAACGCGAGCACAGATCGCTAAGCTCGCTGGCCAAGGTCTCGAGATCGCCACACTCATTCCAGAGGATTCCGGAATCGACCTGCGCAACGGCTCTGTCACGAAGGACAAACTCGGCTTCCATCGTGACCTGATGACGAACCGTCTGCAAAAAGTGGAGAACGTGTCTGGGGTGAAGTGGGTCTTCGTGGCCGATGGCAAAGGCACCGTCCGCGTGGACGCCAAACAAGAAGTAAAGGGTGTTCCAGCCACCAGCGGCCACTTTTGGGATACCATCGCGAACCGCCCGCTGAATGCGCAGCGCAGCACGAAGCTGGGCGACATCGACTTCGCCGCCAAAGGCCACACGATGCTCGCCATGCACGCGAACAGCGGCATTACCTTTGACCTCGTGAAGCTGCGTGAGCTAAGCGGCCATGCCGCCATGCGACTCAATGGTCTCGTCGGCTTTGGAGCATCCAAAGAAGTCGCAGCGACCCGTGCTGACTTCACCGTCTTCGTCGATGCCGAGTTGAAGTTTCAAAAACTCAAGTTGTGCAAAGACGAGACATCCGTGCTCGACATCAAAGTGCCCGCGACGGCCAAGACGCTTACGCTTATTGCTACCGACGGTGGTGATGGCATCAGCAACGACCTGCTCTACATCGGTGATCCAAAACTTGTGCCTGAAGTTGCCGAAAGCCGCCTCACAGAGGTCGCTGTCATTGAATTGAAAAGACTCCGCGCTGAGGTGCAGCTGATCGAAGGCGACCTCAAAGCCCTTCCCGAGCCTGCCAAAGTGTATGCCGTTGTCTCGGAAGCGAAACCGCCGGTTATCAGGGTGCAGCGACGCGGCAATCCCGAAGATGAAGGCGCAGAAGTCACGCCCACCGCTTTCGCCTGGGTAAAGCATGCCTCTGCCGCTCTCGGCGATAGAGCCACGCCGGAAGGTCAGCGCCGCCGAGCTCTTGCCGAATGGATTACGCATCCCGACAATCCACTCACGCGCCGCGTGTTGGTGAATCGGCTTTGGCATCATCACTTCGGCCAAGGACTCGTCACCACGCCTAGCGACTTCGGCCTCGGCGGCGATAAGCCCTCGCATCCCGAGTTGCTTGACTGGCTCGCGGACGAATTTTTGAAAAGCGGCTGGTCGCTCAAGCACATGCACAAGCTCATCGTCATGAGCGCAGCCTATCAGCAGCCATCGATGTCCATCAATAGCGAGGCGGCTCGTCTTGATGCACAAAATCGCCTCCTCTGGCGGCAAAATCCACGACGCCTTGATGCCGAGTCCTTGCACGACGCCGTGCTCGTCGTTAGCGGCACACTCAATCCCGCGATGGGGGGTGCAGGCTATAGAGACTTCAATTACACGGAAGCCTACGCCCCTATCTACGACTACATCACGCCAGACAAACCGGAGCTTTGGCGGCGTAGCATCTACCGCTTCATTGTGCGCACCACGCCACATCAGTTCATGGCCACGCTCGATTGCCCTGACCCGGCCAATCTTACGCCCGCACGCGTCAACACGACCACCGCCTTGCAGGCGCTGACGCTCAGCAACAACGACTTCATGCTCCAGCAGGCGCAGCATCTTGTCACTCGCATCGAAAACGAAACCGATTCCCGCGAAGCTGCCATTCGCCGCGCTTTCGCTCTCAGCTTCCAGCGGGATGCCACCGCCGCCGAACTGCAAGCCGCCACGCCCCTCGTCACCGAGCAAGGCCTCTTCGCGCTGTGTCGGATGCTCATCAATGCGAACGAGTTTGTTTACCTCGATTGAAATGACAAAACTCACCCTACTCACCGCCCTGCTGCCCGCCGAAGATCCCAACGAAAGGCAAGAAGCACCAAGTAATCTAGAATCTTAAACCATGAAACACATCCTGCCCCTCCTCGCGCTCATCCTTGTTTCGCTTGCTTCAGCTGAGGACAAACCTGCGCATCTTTTCATTCTCTCTGGCCAGTCAAACATGGCAGGCATGGATCCGAAACTCGGGTTTGAGCCGGAGGCGAAGAAGCTCTTCCCCGAGGCAGACGTGGCCTATATCAAAATCGCGGTGGGAGGTCAGCCCATCCGGTATTGGGTCAATGAATGGAATGACATCGCCACAAAGCACGGCGTCGATATAGCGAAGGCGCGTGAGAAGGATGAGGGCACCAAAGCAACCGCGTTTTTCTATCCCCGCATCTTGAGCCACTTTGCGGAGATGCTCAAAGCGCACTCCAATCCGGCCTCGATCACTTTTTGCTGGATGCAGGGCGAGAACGACTCCAGGACTGGCCTGCAAGCGCCTTATGCAGAGGCGTTGAAGCAGCTCATCGCCAACCTGCGGCGCGATTTGAAGCGCCCGGATCTCAATGTGGTCATCGGACGCATCAGCGATCATGAACGCATCAATCCGCCTGCGTGGAAAGTCGTGCGTGAGGCCCAAGTCGAGATTGCGAAAGGAGATGCCCATGGTGCATGGGTCGATTGTGATGATCTCAACGACAAGGAGGTGAAAGGCGTCATGACCAACGACCTGCACTACACCAAACCTGGTTATGAACTTCTTGGTCGCCGATTTGTGCGTCAGGCCAAGGCGCTCATCGAAGGCAAAAAAGCCGCCGAGAATGGCCGTCCTCAATGATTGACTCATGAACTCCACCTCACGACGCAATTTCATCCATAGCTTCACTGGAACCGCTTTCGCTTCTCTGTTGCATCGGGATGCGAGCGCCGCGACGAATCCGCTTGCGCCGAAGGCTGTGCATCATCCCGCTAAGGCCAAAGCGGTGATCCAAATCTTCTGTCCCGGCGGACTCTCGCATATCGATACCTGGGATTACAAACCCGAGCTGGCAAAGCGTCAGGGAAAACCTTTCGATGTCGATGGTAAGCTGCAGTTCTTCGCGTCGAAGCCTGGTAATTGCCAGCAGAGCTGGTGGCCCTATCGTCAGCATGGCGAGTGTGGACGCTGGATCAGCGATTTGTTCCCGAAACTGGCGCAGCGTGTCGATGACATGGCCTTCATTCACTCCATGCAGAGCAAAACCGCGCTGCATGGCCCGGCGATGTTCATGGCGAACAGCGGCTTCATCCTGCCCGGTTTTCCCAGCATGGGCGCGTGGGTCACCTATGGACTTGGTAGCGTGAGCGATAACCTGCCAGCCTTCGTCGTGCTGCCCGATCCGCGGGGGCTCCCTCCTGGCGGTGTCATCAATTGGGGCGCGGGTTTTCTGCCTGCGATTCATCAGGGCACCACCCTTCAGACCGATGCCGAGAAGCCGCCCATTGCCGATTTATTTCCATCGAAAAACTTCGCCCATCTCCGTGGTCAAACCGAGCAGACCAGCCGCGATTTTCTCCAAACGTTGAACCGTGCCCATGCTGCCGAGCGCGCCGGCAATAGCGAGCTCGAGGCCCGCATCTCTAGCTACGAACTCGCCGCGCGCCTGCAACTCAGTGCTCCCGAAGCCACGAACCTGCGTGGCGAATCCGATGCCACTAAGCAGCTCTACCATCTCGATCATGCGGACATCGGCACTTTTGGTCGTCAATGTCTGCTCGCTCGTCGGCTGGTTGAGCGTGGAGTGCGTTTTGTGCAGATTTTCTGTGGTGCCGAAAACACGGGTGCGAAAAAGATTCGCCCGAATTGGGACAGTCACGAAGATCTCGTGCGCGACCATGGCTACTGGGGGCCGATCCTTGATACCGGCTCTGCAGCGCTGCTCACCGATCTCAAATCAAGAGGCTTGCTCGATAGCACACTTGTCATCTGCACCAGCGAGTTTGGACGCCAACCTGCCGCGCAAGGCGTCGGCAAAGGCCGCGACCACAACCCCGGAGCTTTCACGGCCTGGATGGCCGGCGGCGGCATCCAAGGTGGCACCGCCTATGGCAGCACCGACGACCTCGGCTTCAAAGCCGCCGAGAAGCCCGTTTACTGCTACGACCTCCACGCCACGGCACTTCACTTGCTCGGCCTCGATCATGAAAAACTCAGCTTCTATAACAACGGTATCAATCGCCGACTCACCGATGTCCATGGGCATGTCATCAAGGAGATTTTGGTTTGAGACTGTGTTCGTGGAGCTGTGGAGCACATGAAACGCCCCATCGCCAACACAGCCATCGAATAGATTCACTGCCGCCAACGCTTCTTGCCGATGGCAGGACGAATCTTACACAGGTCAAAGAGCTCAGGAAGGTTTTGCGCTCGATGACGTTACTCTTACTATGAAGTATACGTTTATCTTTATCGCAGTTCTTTTATCCGCGATTCAAGCCGCTGATGCTCCCAAGCCTATTTCGATCCATGAAACCTTTGGCGTTGACTTTAATGCCAAGCGTTTCATCGCTCCCATTCCCAATAAGAACACCGAAGTGCGCGATGGCGTGCTGTGGACGCGAGGTGCCAGTGGAGGCAAGTATCCGCCGATGGTTTATCTGTCGGTTGAGGGCAAGGATTTGACCATCTCGTTTCGCTATCGGCATCTTGGAGATGGCGGTATGTTGTGGTTTTTTGTAGATGGCGATGATGGCTTTGGTAGTGAGGATCACATGTTGCGCGTGACGTTGCTGCGAGAGGGTGTACATTTGGAGGTGGATGCGCATTCTAAAGACGAGCATCATCCTTTGCGCCAAAAGACCCGTCCAGCGGACAAAGTCAGCGGTGCGTATCGCTTAAATGAACATCTACCGATTGAGAAGGTGGATCTCACGCTTAATGATTGGCGGGAGGTGAAGCTGGTGTTTCATGGCGAGCAAGTGAGTCTGAGTATCGATGGTAATCTGTGGAATAAGACCCTCAGGCGGGCGAACTTCAATGCAGGCAAACGTAAGCTACTGTGGATGCAGAATGGCGGAGAGAAAGGGATCGAAATTGATGACGTTCATGTTCATGCCACTTCAACCAAACCGTCATAGATTACTAATGCATCGACTCCTCACATCCATCATCATTCTTAACCTCGCCTTCGCTGGAACGATTTTCGCTCAGTCGGATCTGCCACTGTTGAATGAGGCTGCACTGCCTCTGATTTCCGCGCCAAGTTTTGCTGAGCTGTTGGAGTTGCCGTTCGTGTCGGCAAAAGGGCAATGGATTGCTGCTGATGGCGTGCTTCGCGTTGTGGATATTCCGAAGGAGAAACACATTCCTGTTCTACATCACAAGGTCGGCTTGGCTAGTGCGGTGATTGAATTGGAGTTCCGTTGGGATGGAACGGGTTCTTTCCTCGTCGGTTGTGATTCGGATAAGCATGTTGGGCGCGTCGTGATCAACGCGAAAGGCCTAAGCATTGCGGAAGACTCTGTTAAACCGTCTCATACCATTGCACAACTGCCATTGGCTGTGAAACAAGGCGAGTGGCACAAACTGCGCGTTGAGTGGAAGGGCGATCAAATGGCCGCAAGACTCGATGGCCGTGAACTGCGTGCTCAGCATTCCTTCCTTGCGACAGAGAAGGTGCGCAGTTGGCTGGCGGCCTCGCACTTGGTCAAAGTCCGCAAACTTAAGATCCGCGGTCGGACAGCTTCAACAAAATCTTAATGTTTTGAAGCTGTTAAGTATGGGGTCGATTTTCCAGGTATTGATAAATCTCATTTTACAGTGACGACGACAAGCGTAGCATAGACAAAGGAACCACAAAAAATGAGCGCCCCCGAAGAGCAACAAGACAATCGTCTGAAGCAGGCCGAAAAGATCACCAGCCATCCGGAAAACTATCAAGTTTGCGAGGGCTGCGGTTCGATCGTCGTGTTGCGTGCACTAACTTGTCCTAGCTGCCATGCGTATCGTTTTGACAAGACCATTCATCGTGTGGTGAGACAGGCTAAGGACTTGGCCATGCGTGCTGCTAAATCTGTTTTGGCGTCAGACATGACCTGATGAATTCAGGGAAGGATTTCAGGCGGCGTCAAGAAACTAAAAGTAGTGTTCACACATGCTTCGCAGTTGCTGCTGGGTTGGCACTCGCTACCTCACATTTTGGATCTGATTTCCCCATTTTAAAACCATGTCTGTAGATAACGAACTCAACATCAATCTGGCTCACGTCGAACGTGTGGCAAAGGAACTCGGCTTACGCGCTATTCAAGTGGGCGCTACGGCTCAATTATTTGCTGGAGGTGCTACGGTGCCCTTCATCGCCCGCTATCGAAAAGAGGCTACGGGAGAGATGGATGAGGTGCAAATCCTGGCGGTGAAAGAGCGCATGGAGGCCCTGGTCGCTCTAGATGATCGTCGAGCGGCCATCATCAAGTCGCTTGAGGAGCGCAAGCTCATGACAGATATTTTGCGGGCCAAGATCGACAAAGCGGAAACAATCACCACGCTTGAAGATATCTTTGCTCCCTTCCGTCCCAAGCGACGCACACGGGCCACGATCGCCAAAGAAAAAGGCTTGGAACCTTTGGCGGATTTTATCGAGGCAAACCAGCTCAGCGGTGGAGTGAAGCTGGATGAAGAAGCTGCTCCATTTATCAATCCCGATCACGAGACCGAAGAACTGCGAGTGAAGGATGCGAATGAGGCGCTCTCTGGCGCGCGGGACATCATTGCCGAGCGGATCAGTGACAATGCTGAAGCTCGCGCCGCTTTGAGAAAGCTTGTGGCAGATCAGGCGGTCGTCGTCTCGAAAATTATGTTTGGCAAAGAGGCCGAAGCAGATGCGCAGAAATTTCGCGATTATTTTGATTGGAGTGAGCCTTTGAAATCAATCCCATCTCACCGTATGCTGGCCATTCGCCGTGGTGAAAAGGAAGGGTTCTTGCTCATGCGTGTGACGCCGCCGGAGGACACAGCAATCCAGATTATCAGCTCGCTCTTTGTCAAGGGTGGTAATGGCTGCTCAGATCAGATGAAGCTGGCCTGTGCAGATAGTTACAAGCGCTTGTTGAGTTCCAGCATGGAGACCGAGGCGCGTCTGGAATCCAAGAAGAAGGCGGATACAGAAGCGGTGCGCGTTTTTGCTGATAATCTACGAGAGCTCCTGCTCGCAGCGCCCCTGGGACAGAAACGCGTGCTGGGCATCGACCCCGGTTTTCGAACAGGTTGCAAGGTGGTGGTGCTAGATGCTCAGGGGCAACTCCTCTTCAATGACGTGATCTATTTGCTGGGGGAAGGCAATAGCCTGATGCAGGCGAAGACGCTGGTCATGAATTTGATCGAGCGTTACAAGATCGAGGCTATCGCCATCGGCAATGGCACTGCTAGTCGGGAAACGGAAGCCTTTATCAATAAGATAGGTATCCCAAAAGCTATCCTAGTGCTCATGGTCAATGAGAGTGGGGCCTCTATTTATAGTGCCAGTGAAGTGGCTCGTGAAGAGTTTCCCAATCATGACATTACGGTGCGTGGAGCTGTCTCCATTGGGCGTCGTCTGATGGATCCTTTGGCTGAGCTAGTGAAGCTGGATCCAAAGAGCATCGGTGTCGGTCAATACCAGCATGATGTGGACCAGAATCAGCTCAAGAGCAGTCTGGATAATGTCGTCATAAGCGCTGTAAACGGCGTTGGCGTAGAGGTCAATACGGCCAGCAAGCAACTGCTGAGCTATGTTTCAGGTCTAAACAGCACTCATGCGGCGAACATCGTTGCTTTTCGCAACGAGAACGGTCCTTTTAAAGCGCGCAAAGATCTTCTTAAAGTGCCACGTCTGGGCGAAAAGGCTTTCGAGCAGGCTGCTGGTTTCTTGCGCATTCGTGGAGCTGATCATCCGCTTGATTCCAGTTCGGTGCATCCTGAGCGCTATCCACTGGTAGAGAAGATGGCTTCTGATCTTGGCTGCACGGTGCCTGATCTCATGCAGAGAGCGGAATTACGTCAGAAACTGGATTTGAAAAAATATGTCAGTCAGGATGTCGGACTGCCGACGCTGCAAGATATCATGAACGAGTTGGCGAAGCCTGGCCGCGATCCGCGTAAGCAATTCGAGGTTTTCAATTTTGCCGAAGGCGTCAATGACATGAAGGATCTTACAGTTGGCATGAAGCTGCCGGGGATCGTCACCAATGTGACCGCCTTTGGAGCCTTTGTGGATATTGGTGTCCATCAAGACGGGCTCGTGCATGTCAGTCAGCTTAGTGATACCTTTGTCAAAGATGCTGCTGAAGTGGTGAAGGTAGCCCAGAAGGTCATGGTTACAGTGACTGAGGTCGATATCCAGCGGAAGCGCATTGCCCTCAGCATGAAGGCGAAACCTGACTTTGAGAAAAAGGTAGGCGCAGGCGGTCCGCGTCCATCTGGTGCGCCTTCTGGTGGTCAACCTGGCGGTAATCGCAGCTTTGGCGGTGGTGGCGGAGATCGCAGTCGCCCCAGCGGTGGCGGTATGGGTAATCCATTTGGTGGCGGCGGTGGGGGCGATTGGTTCACTGCAGCAGCCTCAAAGGGCAAGAAATAGCCAATTCTCGAGTCATTTTCAGAAGGCGAATTGGTGGATTTGCCGTGAATACGCCTCTTCCAGGCTAGTTTCAGGCATTGTGGTTCATTCACAATGAGAGGCTTGAGTTGCTATTTAGGCTGATTAAGAGAGCTAAAAAGTGAGAGCCACCCTTTGCGCGGACAAAAACAGAAATCGTTCTTGCATTCCGGCTCCAAGTTTCTACTCTAATTCTGCTTGTGAAATTTTTCACAAGCTCCTGAACGGCCTTCCGCCGACACGCCATGTTGAAATACTTCTTCCTCAGTTACGTCTTCGTTGCGGCCATCGTAGTGGCCGCTTTCGGCACACGCGGCAGTAAGTCCGAATTGCCGCCTATTGAGATCTTCCAAGACATGGATCATCAGGCTAAAATCAAATACCAGGCTCACAGCGACTTTTTTGCCGATGGTCTGGGCGGTCGCCAACTGGTTAAGCATACCGTGCCAATGGGATTCGAAGTGCCTGCAAAGCCTGTTTCTTCGCCAGATGCAGCGCCTCCAGACTACGGTTTCAGCAACGGGCTTGATTACTACAGCACGGGCAAGCTCGGCGATTTTTATGGTGACGGGTTGCCAGAGCAAATCGTCGCGGACAAAGCACTCCTCCAACGTGGCGAACGTCAATATGGTATTTACTGTGGCGTCTGCCACGGTGCTTCTGGTAACGGAAAGGGAGTCACCTCGAAATATGGCATTTTAGCGGCCTTCAATTTCCATCAGACGGGCTCGATGGATCCTGCCAATGCAGGCGCATACCGCGCAGACGGAGCGATTTTTGATGTCATCTCGAATGGTAAGGGCCTCATGGGTTCTTATGGTGGTAACCTCACTGTTCGTGACCGCTGGGCCATTGTGGCCTACATCCGCGCCCTTCAGGTAGCGGTTAAAGAAGGAAACGTTTCTGTCCAGTAACACGCTCGCATTTTCGGCATGAGTCACCACGTCACATTCAACGATCTCCCTCAAGGCGGCGAGAAGTTTGAGCCAGCCAAAGGCAGCAAGCTCATCAATGGTCTTGGGGCCCTAGGCGCTCTCGGGCTTTTGGTTTCGATCTACCTTTTTAGCACAAATACGGATAGCTTTGCCTACTCGTGGCTTTTTGCTTTCTTTTTCTCATTCACGCTTGTTTGCGGAGGTTGTTTCTGGATTTTGCTGCACAATGCCTCAAATTCTGGTTGGGGTATTTCTCTTCGTCGTCTTTGGGAGCAACTTGCTAACATGGCGCTGCCGCTGGCCATTCTTGGTATACCTCTTTTGATCCCGGCCGTTCAAAAGCCTTTGTATGAGTGGATGGGACACCATCGTGATGCGGCTCACCACATGAGCGAGCATGTTTCCACGGTTAAAGAAGCACTACATCATGCTTCAGAGACCAATCCTCATCTGCACATTCTCGTTCAGAAGTTTGGGTATCTTAATATCACCGCTTGGTATGTTCGCTACTTTGTTTACTTTGGCATCCTAGCTCTTATTGCTAGCGTTCTGCGCGGAAAATCGGTCAAGCAGGATCTCGATGGAGATATCAAGCATACCATCAAAGCGCGGGCTTTCTGCTGTACTTGGATGCTTTTCTTTGCCCTGACGGTGACCTTCGCGGCTGTCGACTGGCTAATGTCTCTGGATTACTCATGGTTCTCAACCATGTGGGGTGTTTACATTTTTGCTGGCTGTGCTTGGTCCTCCATGGCGTTGACCATTCTTTTGGTGACTTGGCTGCGTGGGATGGGTTACCTGCAAAAAGTGGTTTCTGAGGAGCATTACCACATCATGGGCAAGTTCGTTTTGGCCTTTACCATCTTCTGGGCTTACATCGCCTTCAGCCAGTACTTCCTCATCTGGTATGCTAATATCACCGAAGAGACACGGTTTTACCTGACTCGAAACACGGAAGGCTGGCGTGATGTTTCTATCTTTATTGTGGTGGGACATTTCATTGCACCCTTTGTGCTTCTCCTATCCCAGCCGCGCAAGAAAAAGCCAGCTGTGATCAGCGGGATCTGTCTTTGGATTCTTTTCATGCACATCGTCGATATCTATTGGAATGTGATTCCTGAGCGTGGACCTTCCCTCGGTCAGGGGGTTGTTATTCCTGGTGCATGGGTGGGTGATATCGTCGCTCTTTGCACCTTTGTGGGGCTCTTGGGTTTCCTTTTCCTTCGAAGCTTGGCACGTTACAGCCTGTATCCTTGCCGCGATCCTCGTCTGCTTGAGTCCGCTAATGTTGTTAACTAATTGTTGTCATGTCTCCTCCTGCGATTCATTCTAAATCTGGTTCCAGTTTCTTCTGGGTGCTGGCAGCATTTGCTAGCTTTGCAGTTCTCTTTTTGATCATCCAGACTCTGGCCGCCAAGCCTGGTGCTGAGGACCCTCGGGCGCCTGAGCGGATCGCTAATTCGGCTGAAATCATGAAAGCCCAATCTGAGATCATCGCTAACATGGGCTTGAATGACGCCACCAAAAAGACAGTTATTTTTGACAAAACCTTGGCTGTTCTCAATTCCCGCAAGCCATCTATCAGCACGCAAGTGGTGCCTGGCTCGCCAACTCAAATGAAGCAGGCTGCGGCACCAGCGACTCCCGCTGCTTCGCCAGCAACGGTAACACCTGCAATCAAATAACGGCCGATTTTTTCCAGATGCAGACGACCTCCTCATCCGCAGATACAGACGTTCAGGCTGACAATCTTCGCCGCGCGGCGATTGACAAGTCAGTTAAGGGCCCTGTGCTGTTCCTCTTCCTCAACGGCGCTTTTTGGTTGATGGCTTCCACCATTCTTGGTGTGCTGGCTGCCTTGAAGCTCTTTGCTCCGTCTTTTTTGGGTGACTGCCCTGTTCTTCAATACGGTCGCTTACAGCCAACCCACTTAAATGCCCTTGTTTACGGTTGGGGTGTGCAAGCTGGTCTGGGCGTCATGCTTTGGATTATGGCTCGTCGTTCGGGGCAAGAATTGAAGAGCGGTAAAAGCGTTCTCTATGTCGCTGGTATCTTTTGGAACATAGCGGTGACACTTGGATTACTGAGTATTCTTTTTGGCGGTAGCACGTCCATCGAGTGGTTGGAAATGCCAAAGTGGGTCTGGCCGATTATGCTTGCCGCTTTCCTTTGCTTTGCGTGGCCTATGACAACTATGTTTGCCCGTGCTTTTCGTCCCGAAGGTTTCATGGTTAGCACATGGTACATCTTGGGTGCTTGCTTTTGGTTCCCATGGATCTTCGTTACAGCGAATGTCGCCCTCCATTGCCTTCCTGGATTGGGTGCCTTCGGTGCAGGTGTTAATGCATGGTATGTTCACGCTGTGATCATGCTGTTTTTTGCTCCTGTGGCTATTGGTTCCGCTTATTACTTTATCCCCAAAATCACTGGTCAGCCTATTGCAAGTTCACAGCTCGCTCAAATGGGATTCTGGGCGTTGGCCTGCCTCGGTGGATGGACAGGAATGCAACATTACATGGGTGGACCTCTTCCTGCCTGGATGCCAGCTATTGGTTCTTTAGCTTCCGTTTTATTGCTCGTCCCGGTGGGTGTTGTGGGTCTGAATCATCACCTTACAACTCTGGGGAAGCATCATCTCGTTGCCTCTAGTCCAACTCTTCGATTCACCTTTTTGGGAGCACTGTTCTACCCGATTTCTGGAGTGATTCTTGCTCTAATTTCCAATTTCACTACAGGGCCGACCCTGCAATTCACCAATGCTTGGTATGGTTTCCAAATTGTGGCTGTTTATGGATTTTTCAGCATGAGTGTTTTTGGTGCCATCTATTATATTGTTCCTCGCTTAACAGGTTGTGAATGGCTATCAGTTCGCTTAATCCGCAACCACTTCTGGTTCTCGACCTATGGTATCGCCACTGTCGTAATCACCAGCCTTGTGGCAGGTGTGCAGCAGGGTGGGGATTTGAATCATCCTGAAATGTGGGATCAAGATTTCTATCAGTTGGTCATGAATACTCAGCCTTATATCATCGCTCGTGCGGTTGCTTGGGGATTGATTACATGGTCCAATATTTGGTTTTTAGTTCATCTCATGCTTATGGTGGCCGGTCTCGGTCGTCGCAGTTCGGCACCTACGCTTCTGCACCATGGTCATGATGAATCTTCTCTTCCGCACGGAGCACACGCATGAGCAACTTCCGCACGTTCATTCTCGCACTTACTGCTAGCTTCGGTTTTCCGTGGCTTTGCCTCATCATCATTCCAGCCATCAAGTATCAGGCTTTGACGCCAGTTGCTTATGATAAAGACAAAGACGGTGTCGAGGGGTTTTATCCGCCTGCGCCTATCAATCGTCAGGGTCAATTGACCTATGCCCGTGAAGGATGTGCTCAGTGTCACACGCAGATGATACGCCCAACGCAGCTCTCTCTTGACGGCTGGCACAAAGGATGGGGTCAGGATCAAGAGGCTCGTCCCGCAGCTCCAGTGCGTTCCAATACTCTCCTGGATTATCTTGGTGAGCCATACGCTTTCTTGGGTGTTCAACGTTTGGGCCCAGATTTAACGAATTACGGCTGGCGCGCTCCATCACGTCAGGAAATGCACGTCATGCTCTATGCTCCACGCCAGCGTCATGATTGGTCGAATATGCCAGCATTCAAGAATCTCTATGAAGTGCGTCTTGCCCAAGGTCCTAAGTCTGAACTGGCCCTCAAGCTTTCCAAGCCCTTCGCTCCTGAAGTCGGCTATGAAGTGGTCCCGACTCCAGAAGCTGAGGCTTTGGTTGATTATTTGCTGTCACTTAAGAAAGATAATCCCATTCCAGGCATCACTGCTGCCGCTGTAAAGAAGTAACGCCCACCATTCATGAGCGCACCCTCCAATAATTTTCAACCCGATAGCACAGATCTAGATCGCCTTCACTCTGCAGTGACGCGTGAGAAGGAAGACCTCCAGGCTGGTCGTGAACCTGCATCCATGCTTGTCATGTTCCTTGGCATGCTGGTTGCTGTGATTGCCGGTGGACAGTTCAGCGCTGTGGGAGGCAAGCAAGAATTCGGAACAAGCACAGCTTTCAATTATGAGTCAGGTGCCGATCCTCGTCCCGGTGGAGGCGCTGGTGCTTTAGCCATGGACCCATTTCAAACCGCCATGAAAAAAGGTGCAGGTGGTTACGCCGTTTGTGGTGGTTGCCATCAGGGGAGTGGTCTAGGACTTCCCGGTCAATTTCCACCTCTGGCTGGCTCTGAGTGGGTTTTAGGCGGAACTGAGCGTCTGATTCGCGTCGTCCAACACGGTCTAGTTGGTGCGATCACAGTGAAGGGACAAGGTTACAATACTCCTGGTGGTATGCAGGGTTTTGGAGCTGCCATGTCTGCAGGTGATTTCGCTAATGTGCTGACGTTCATTCGTAATAGTTGGGGCAATGAAGCTCCGATGATCACCAAGGAAATGGTCGAGAAAGTTCGCTCCACTGAGAAGCGTGGCACTCAATGGACCATGCCTGAACTTGAAACTTTCGCCAAAGTTAATGTTGAGGGCCTGATTCCCGCTGGACCTGGTGCCACAGCAGCGCCTACTGCTAAGTGATTGGAGATATCATGATTTATATGACGCAGTTCATTTCTAGCAAGGTGCCATTAGTGGCCTTAGCTATGATTGCACTGCACACTATCACTGCCTGCGGAAAAATACCTGAAGCGTCTCGTGCTAATCTATTGCCAGCGATCAATATTGCTCAAAAATTAAGTCTCCAAGGCAAAGTAATTCTTTCAGGAGGCAAGCCAGCCTCGATGGGGCAGGTGATTGACGTTGGACAAAATCCTCTTTGCGCAGGCCATAGCGCTCTCACCAATCCAACCTGGAGAGTTTCTGAAGATGGCGGATTGGAGGATGTTGTCATCAGTGTTCGTCAAACGGCGCGATCAATTAGCACTGCCAATAGTTCCCCCCTGATCAATCAAAGAAATTGTGAATTCCAGCCATTTATGACTGTAGCGCAGCCGGGTCAGACAGTGCGACTTCAGAACAGCGACATGACCTTCCACAACATTCGTATTGTTCAGCATCAATTAGGCACTATCGCCGCAGGTGAAAATCTGGTTAATTTGGCGCAACCTGCTCGTGGTGATGAAAATTTGCATAGCTTTGACCAACCGGGAATTTATCGCTTAGAATGTGATGTTCATCGTTGGATGCGAGCATGGGTCTATGTCCATGATGGTGTTCATGCCGTGGCAACCTCCAAAGATGGAACGTATGAACTGAATCATGCACTGATTGATGGCGTTTACGAGGTATCAGCGTGGCATCCAATGTTTTCACAGAAGTTAACCCAAACTGTTGCCATTCGGAATGGACAGGGCAGGGCTGATTTCTCCTTTGATCTTAAAAATTCATTCAATCTTTGATCTGCTAAACTTAGACAATTCGTAGCCTTTTGGCTTTTACTTTTTTCACCTTTACTTCCCACAAGCTATGAGCGCTGCTACAATTTCCAACGACCATACCAACGATCACGGCCATGACCATCATGAACTGAGTTTCCTCAAAAAGTACATCTGGTCGACCGATCATAAAGTCATCGGCATTCAGTATGCGGTGAGTGGGTTACTCTTCCTGCTGTTTGGATTCTTCCTGATGATGATGATGCGTTGGAGCATCGCCTATCCAGGTCAACCTATTCCGGGATTCGGTTTCGTGACTAGCATTCCTGTGATTGGCGATTTGTTTCAGGAAATGATTGGACGCTGGGCGCCTGGTGGCGTTGTCAATGGTGAGCTATACAATATGCTAGGTGCCATGCACGGAACAATCATGGTCTTTCTCGGGATTGTGCCTCTCGGTTTTGCTGGATTCGTGAACTTTGTCATGCCTCTCCAAATTGGCACGATTGATATGGCCTTTCCTCGTCTGAACATGTGGAGTTATTGGCTCTTCTTCGTTAGTGGTGTCATGATGTTTGCGAGTTTCTTCTTGGGAACGGGGTCAGTGCAGACTGGGTGGACGATGTATTCGCCTTTGGCATCAACAACAGGTTTAGCTGTGACCAATGTATGGATGCATGGTCATACTTGGTGGTTGCTTGCCATGGTGTTTAATATTTCCGCATCACTTTTGGGATCAGTGAACGTCATCACGACGATTATCAATCTGCGTGCCAAAGGTTTGACTTGGATGCGCATGCCGTTCTTCTGCTGGGCCATGTTTATCGTTTCTTTCCTGCTACTTTTGGCTTTCCCGCCTCTTGAGGTAGCTGCGCTGCTTCAGCTTATGGACCGTGTGTTTGGCGCTAGCTTCTTCTTGCCGACAGGTCTGATGGAAGGTGGGCAACATCTGGACATCGCTGGTGGTGGCAGCCCGCTGCTTTATCAGCACTTGTTCTGGTTCTTAGCTCACCCAGAGGTGTACGTCTTGATCCTGCCTGCCTTCGCGATTCTGACTGAAGTGATCCCTGCTAATACTCGTCGTCCTCTTTGGGGTTACAAAGCCATGGTGTATGCTGCTTTGACCTTGGGTTTCCTCAGTTTCCTTGTTTGGGCTCATCACATGTATCTGACGGGCATGGGCACCATGATGTCCACCTACTTCCAGATCACCACGGTTCTGATCTCCGTTCCATCCGTCATCCTACTCACGGGTCTCATGATTTCTCTCTGGGGTGGTTCCATTCGGTTTACGCCTCAGATGCTTTTCGCTTCGGCTTTCTTGCCGATGTTTGGTATCGGTGGTCTTACGGGCTTGCCTTTGGCTTTTACCTTCATCGACCTTGCTCTACATGACACCTATTACGTCATTGGACACTTCCATTACGTGGTTGCTCCTGGGACAATCTTTGGTCTCTTCGCAGGTGTTTACCACTGGTATCCAAAAGCCACAGGGCGAATCATGAATGATTTTCTGGGCAAACTTCACTTCTGGCCATCGCTGCTGGGAATGAATATGATCTTCGCGCCGATGTTTATTCAAGGTATGGGGGGGTTCCATCGCCGCTGGTATGATGGTGGTAAATACTTCGAGCAGACTTCCAGTGCTTCCAACTGGTTTACTGAACTTAATTCCGGTTTTTTTAGTCTGTTCGGCATGGACGTGCCAAACAATCTTCTTGGGCTGAATGTCCTGATGTCAGTTGGTGCCTTCGTTCTCGCTCTGGGGCAGGTTCCTTTCATTCTCAATTTCTTCCTCAGTATTAAAGGTGGCAAAAAAGTCGAGAACGACAATCCATGGGCAGCAACGACTCTTGAGTGGGCGGCTCCGACACCTCCTCCGCATGGTAACTTTGACTTTGAGCCCATCGTCGTTCGTGGCCCTTATGAATATAGTGTTCCTGGTATGGATCAGGATTTCTTCCCGCAGTGGGAATCAGAGCCAGGTAAGCGCGCGGAGCCATCGGCTGCCCCAGCACCAGCCATTGTTGCTCATCATTGAGATTTAAACCCAGAGAACTGAGCTAACCGTCACTTTTCCACATGGACATTCCTTACACAGTCTCCGCCCGCCCAGATACGGGCTTGTATAACGCCAAAGTCGGCATCTGGCTTTTCCTCGCTTCTGAGGTCATGCTCTTCGGGGGGCTTTTCTCTTCCTACATCTTCTTGCGTGTTGGTGCGGACTATCCGTGGCCAGTTCATGAGTTGAATGTGACCCTTGGTTTTATCAATACATTGGTTCTTATTGGTTCTTCCGTCACTGTGTTGCTTGCATGGGCTTCTATCAAACTCCGTAAATTTGGAGCCTACAAAGTTTACATGGCCATCACCATCCTTTGTGCCATGACCTTCATGGTCATCAAAAGCTTTGAGTATAAAGCCAAATTTGAGCATTACTCGGTTACTCTAACGGATGGCACGATCCTAACGGGTCACTTGCCGAATGGTTTTGAGATTGAATTCGGCGATGTTAAGGAGCTCAGCCTGACGATCTCAGGTAAGACATCTGCTGTCGACGCCGACCCTGTAGGTTACGTGCTCCCCTACCTCAAAGGAACCGCCCCGAAGTTCAAAACACAGGCGGGTGTTGAGATTGACTTGAACAAAGAAAGCTTCGCAGTCTTGAAAGCCGAAGTGCTTGCAGCTGCCAAAGCTAAAGCCACCAATTCTAAAGAGCTTCCGTCAACCACGATCAAGTTAGTTGCGGCATCTCCGATGACATTCTCGGTTCCAATGTCCAAGTTCTTAGCCCGCCCAGCGCTAGACGCCAAATCGTTTACCTTTCGTGATGGCACTTCAGTCGAGGGTAAAATTATCAATGATAAGATGACTCTTGAAGTCGATGGACTGGATGTCCGCGGCACACCTGACAAAGAGAAGTCTTTGGCGTTTAACGAGCATTATCTCGGAACTGCCTGGAAGAATGCTTTCATTCATCAGAGAGATGAAGCCATCGCTGTATTCAAAAAGGAATTCGATGACGGTAAAGGCGGCACCTCTCGTGATCCTAAAAAGAGTGCAACTCAGCAAAAGAAGCTCTTTTACGTTCACATTCACTCAGCCACTCCTGAAGCCCATACCGAAGAAGGAGGCGCGCACAAAACTGAGGCTCATGCACCAGTTGAAGAGCATGGCTCGGCTCACGCGGGTCATCATCCTGAAGTGAAGCTGGAGCGAAAAGATGTTCAGTTCTTCTCTAACTTCACACCAAAGCTGAATAGCTACTACGCCATCTATTTCACTCTCACTGGGCTGCATGGGCTACATGTGATCGCAGGTGCTTTAGTATTGGCTTACTTCTTGGTTTTTGATGGTCGCCGTCTGCGTGAAGACCCTGAGCACATGGCCAACCGTGTCGAAGTCGGTGGCCTCTTCTGGCACTTTGTAGATTTGGTCTGGATCTTCCTGTTCCCACTCTTGTATCTCTTATAACCGCACCCTTTACCGTCCCTTATTATGGCTGATAGCCCTGAAGAAATTTACAAATCCATCCGCAAGATTAAGCTGATCGGCTTGGTGCTTGCTGTTTTCACCGTGCTCACCGTTGGACTTTCTTATGTAGAGCTACCTACCCATAGCTTGAATATGATGGTCGGCATGCTCCTAGCAACCATCAAGGCAGCCTTGGTCGCTTTGATTTTCATGCATTTAAATCACGAAAAAGCGTTGGTTTATAAAATCCTCGCTTTCACGGTTGCTTTCGCTGTCGCTTTATTTGTTCTTTTTTACCTCAGTAACTCTGAAGGCCTGATTGATGAGGGCTTTGAGAATTCTACTGCTATCATCGAGTCTCAGGAGTAGTCATCACTCAGTATCATCATCCATCCACTATGTCACTGAAACACTTCCACTACGTTTTTCTGTTTTTTGCAGTTCTCTGCGATGGCGGTTTCTGGTTGTGGACGCGTCTTCAGCCAAGTGTCTCTGCTGAACTCGGGATAGGCATTTTGGGCTCGATCGCTGGCTGGACTAGTCTTGTCCTCGTTGCTTACAGCGTTTGGTATCTTTCGAAAAAATCGAAAACGATCATCGTCTGAGCCATTTCCCATCTTCAATCGTTCTCTCATTAATCTATGCTGACTCTCGCCTGCGCTACTTGCAAAGCTGATCCAAACAGTGTCATCGCTCAGGCGCAAGACATTGCTGTTTTGGTGATGCTGGCGTTTCTGGTTTTAGGCATGAGTTTTGTGGGATTGATCGTCTGGAACTTTGTCCGCAAACAGCAGAAGGCTGCCGTAACCTTTTAACATTTTATCCCCCGCCCCCTCCTTATTTACCTATGAGTATTTCAGACATCAACGTTTGGCTTGGTATGACGCAGAACGCTTCAGAGCATGGAGGTCTTGTGGACCACATGCTTGGTTTTGTTCACTGGTTCATGTTGGTTCTTTTCATTGGATGGTCCACCTTCTTAGCAATCGCATTTTATAAGTTTCGGGCCACCAAGAATGCCAAAGCTGATTACCATGGCGTTCGCGGTCATGCGACGACACACATCGAAATCGGTGTTTGTATTGTGGAAGCCATTCTGCTTCTCGGTTTCGCATTCCCGCTATGGCACCATCAAGCCGATGAGTTCCCAACTGGCTCAGATACTGTGAAGATTCGCGCCATGGGGGAGAAGTTTCTCTGGAATTTCCAGTATTCGGGTAACGATAAGATGCTTAGCACCTGGGATCCACGCGCCATTTCTCAATCCAATCAAACGGGTCGCGAACTGACTGATCCAAATGGTAAGGATGATTTTGTAAATCCGGGAACCATGAAGCTGCCCTTGGGGCGTCCCGTCATCATTGATGTTACCAGTAAAGACGTAATTCACAACTTGGCTCTCGTTCCGATGCGCGCCGCTCAAGATGCCTGCCCTGGCGTGAAAGCGCACATGTGGTTTAAGCCAGTGAAGACGGGTAGTTGGGACATCATTTGTGGTCAACTTTGTGGCCCTGGTCATGCCCAGATGAAAGCCATGCTTGAAGTGGTTGAAACTGCTGAGTTTGACGAATGGTCTAAGGAACAATCTAACAGTGCTGCGGTGAAGAGTGCAGCACCCGCTCCTCTGGCAGTTCGCTAATGCCATTTGCGGGCGTTTTTGATCCGCTAAATTTGACAAAAGTGCGGACTTAGGTCCGCATTTTTCGTTTCCTCATTACCCACCATGCAGATTTTCCATTGGTTTTCTCGTTTTACCCTTCTTGTGGGTCTTGTGCTCATTTGGTGGGGCGCTGCGGTGACGACCGAAGATGTCGGGTTGGCTGTTCCTGATTGGCCGCTTGCTTTTGGAAAAATCAATCCTGAGGGCTGGATGAAGGTGCCAGCTTTGTTTCTCGAACATGGTCACCGCTGGATTGCTACGACCATTGGTTTTTTGGTTTTGGGCATGTATTTCTGGCAGTTTTCGCGATGCAAACCGAGATTGATCGAAGCTGCTGGTATTATCCTTATTGGGTGCGGCTATTTGGTTTTGATTTTCAAAGGCTTCCTCGGTCTGGCTATGGTCATCGTCGTGATGAGTTTATTATGGTTGATCATGAATTGGATTGGTCAGCGCTGGAGTCTGCTGCGTGGGCTGACGACCTTGGCTCTTTTTTTGGTGATCATTCAGGCTTCTCTCGGTGGTCTTCGGGTTTTGAAAATGTCTGATCCGTATGGCATTAGTCACGGCACTCTAGGGCAGCTGTTTTTTTGTTTGCTGGTTTTCATTTCCTTTGCCTCGTCTAGAACGTGGCATTCAGAATCGTTGGTGATTCAGAAAAATTGCCAGTCTGCGCGAGCTTGGAGTTTGATTCTCTTTTTGGCTGTCTTCGGTCAACTCATCATTGGGGCGACGTTGAGGCATACGCAGCGCATGCATTTGGCCGCGAACGATATTTTGACCACGAAGGGCCAGCTTTTCCCGCCAATGGATCCTGCGGATGTGTTTGTGCTGCACCTGCACAAGTATTGGGGGTTCTCGGTCGCCTTACTTGTTCTCGTAGTGGCTTGGAAATCTCGTTCTTGGCTGGGCCGGGTGCCGCGTTTGCGGTGGATTTCTCCTGCACTCATGATTATGCCGATTAACCAAGTCGTTTTGGGGATTTATGTGGTTCTGACCGGCAAAAGCTTCTGGGTCACCAATCTGCATGTATTGAATGGCCTTGGTTTGCTGGTGCTGACTTTTTTACTGGCCGTCAGCGTCTGGGCTTCGACCGCCGGACTTGGATTGAATGAGCAGACAAAGGCTGACAAACCCCTGTCCCCAACCTAGTTTCACCTCATGACCAAAGATGATTCTACTGCGTCGGCTTCCGCTCTACCATTGCCACCAGCTGTGAGTGGAGAGCCCGTGGCCTTTACCCTGAATGATTTGCTGACGCTGACGAAGTTCCGGCTCAGCGCTTTGGTAATCGTGACGACTTTTGTGGCGTTCTGGTTGAGGGCTGGGACACAAATGAATTTCTGGCTGCTCCTGCACACCATCATTGGTAGTACCTTAGCAGCCTTTGGTGCAGCTGTGTTTAATCAGCTGATGGAGATCGAGCCAGACTCTCGTATGAGCCGAACGGCAGATCGCCCCCTGCCTGCTGGTCGCATCAGTCCTTCGTTGGCTTTTGGGTTGGGATGGCTGCTTAGCGCCATGGGGTTGATTCATTTGGTGCATCGAGTCAATATGGAGGCTGCTGCTTTGACGGCGCTGACACTAGCGACTTATCTCTTCATCTACACGCCTCTGAAAAAGCAGTCCGCTGTGAATACCTTGGTCGGAGCTGTTTCGGGTGCTTTACCGCCATTGATTGGTTGGGCTGGTGCTGCCGGTTTCTCGGAAAAAACAGAAGCATACTTTCGCTGGAGTCTTCTCTGGGAGCCTGGTGCTATTTATCTATTCATGCTTTTGTTCCTCTGGCAGTTACCGCATTTCCTGGCGATCAACTGGATGTATCGAGATGAGTATCGCCGAGGTGGATTTGTCATGCTGGCTAATGATGATGAACTAGGTGCTCGCACTTCACGCCATGCTCTGGCCTGGGCTGTCGCTATGCTGTTGCTGATGTTTTATCCTGTTGCCTTTGGGCTGGTGAAGCTGTGGCTATTTCTTCCTGTGGCACTGCTTTTAAATGTGTGGCTTTGTCAGCGGGCCTTAGTGTTTCAAAAGAATCCTGAACGGGCGACTGCGCGTCGGCTCTTTTTTGGAACGCTGATTTATCTTCCAGTTATTTTATTGATCACGGCCTTGGCCTGGAAGTGATCGTCGATAGATTGAACCAACTCCTTTTTGACCTATGTCTACAGATCCAATTCCAGAGGCTCCGCGCCGCATCAATCCTCTGACCTTATGGGTGCCGATTATCTTCATTGTTCTCGGGGTGGTAGTTTTCTACAATTATCTCATCTACACCTCCATGGAGGCTAAGAAGAACAAAGAAACCCTGACGGATGGTCAAGGCACCACACGCAGTTCCGAGCGTCCGGCTTACCTGGGGCGATTGGAGAAGGATTTGGAGCTTGTTGAGCGCAGCGGTAAGACCGTTCATTTGGCCGATTTGCGCGGAAAGATCATTATTGCTTCCTGGGTCTTTACGCGTTGCCCGCGTGGTTGTGCTGGGGTGATCGCCAAATTAAAAAAGCTATACGCTGAACTGGGCGACAATCCGAACGTGCAGTTTATCTCCTTTACGCTGGACCCGGACGATACGCCCGAGATGATGAAAGCCTGGGCCAGCGGTGTGGGTATCAAGGATACTGACAACTGGTGGTTTCTCAATGGTCCGAAGGATGTGGTGCGCAAATACATGACCTTTTCTTTTCAATTTCGTCCGGTGCAGGATCTCCCGGAGGCGGACCGCCTGACACCTGATGATAAATACATCCATGATTTACGCGTTGCACTAGTCGATCATGCTGGGCATGTGCGTGGGCTGCATGACATTATGAATGCGGATCCCCAGTTCCAAGAATACTGGGATAAACAAATCCGCACCGATCTGAACTACCTCCTCGAAGAACAAAAAAAAGCCAAAGACAAGACACCATGACAGTCACAGAACTTCCCTCTCTCTACACCATCTTTAACGCCTGTGCTCTGCTGCACATCATTCTTGGTCTGACGATGATCAAGATGGGGCACAAGAAGGCCCATATTATCAGTATGGTGATCGCTTTGCTTTTTTCGACAGCTTTTCTGGGTTGTTATCTCTATTACCACTATTATGCAGGTCATGTCAGGTTTGCGGGACAGGGGTGGACGCGTCCGGTTTACTTCACCATTCTCTTTAGCCATATCCCTTTGGCTGTTTTGAGTCTGCCTCTGATCATCATGACTGTGCTGCCAGCCTTGCGTCAGCGCTTTGACAAACATAAGCATATGGCCAAGTGGACCGTGCCGGTTTGGCTTTACGTCAGTGTCACCGGTATCATCATTTATATGATGTGTTACGTCTGGTACGGTCCACCGATTCGGGGTTAAAAAGCCTCTTTTCCGACAAAAGATACCGTCAAAGCAAAATGGGTGTAAAAATTTGGTTGCCGGAGTCCTGAGTTGTGGCACTATCCACACCCCCGCAGATCGGACACATTGCCTTTGGAGGCTTGGCCAATGCGGATTTATCCTTCAGCAGACACAGTTATGGCATACGCAATCATCAAAACAGGCGGCAAACAGTATAAAGTATCCGTGGGCGATAAGCTCGACGTTGAAAAACTCGAAGTCGCTGAAGGCGAAAACGCTACCTTTGACCAAGTGCTTGCCGCTGGCGAAGGTGCTGACATCAAAATCGGTGCGCCAACAGTCTCCGGAGCTACCGTGGTTGCCACTGTGGTGAAGCAATTCAAAGCACCGAAAGTCACTGCCTTCAAATTCAAGAAGCGTAAAGGCTATCACAAAACCACCGGTCATCGTCAGCCTTTGACGCGTGTTCAAGTCACGGCGATCAACGCCTAATCTTTTCAATTTAATAATCCCAAACATCCCCAGGAGATCTGAGTCATGGCGCATAAGAAAGGTCAAGGAAGTGTTAAAAACGGACGCGATAGCAATAGCAAGCGTCTCGGTGTGAAAAAGTATGGCGGCGAAGCTGTCATTCCAGGTAACATCATTATCCGTCAACGTGGCACCAAGTGGACTCCAGGCCAAAACATTGGCATGGGCAAAGACCACACACTCTTCGCCCTCGTGGCCGGACGTGTCCGCTTCGACAAAGATGGTCGTCGCGTCAATGTCGATGAAGCAGCCGCTTTGACTGCCTAATTAGCATCTTCAATCATTTATTTAATCATGGGCGGATTCCTTCATGGGTCCGCCCATTTTATTTTTTAACTCGTTATGCCTGCTGAACCCACCTCACGCACTGGACTCGCCCGTGCACTATCTAAACTTGGTCATTGCTCCCGTAGTCAAGGGGCGCAACTGATCAAGCTGGGACGAGTCAAGTTGAATGGCGTCGTTTGTCGTGACCCCGAAAAGCCTGTTCAGCTCGGTCGTGATCAGGTTGTCGTAGATCACGTTTCAGTGCAGGAGGCTAAGCAACTTTACATCCTGCTCAATAAACCACGAGGCATTGTCACAACGGCTAGTGATGAGCATGGACGGGCTACGGTCTACAGCTGTTTTGAGGGTCAAAACTTCACTCATCTCTCACCTGTGGGCAGATTGGATAAGGCCAGTGAAGGCCTTCTACTTTTCACCAACGACAACCGCTGGGCCAATGGCATTACCGATCCATCCACCCATATGGCGAAGACCTACCATGTTCAGATGGGTTGTTTGGCCGATACCGATTTACTGGCCAAATTACAAGCTGGTATCGAGGACGAGGGGGAAGTGCTCACGTTGCTTTCCGTCACTGCGATCCGTCAGGGGGATAAAAATGCCTGGTTAGAGATCGTCCTAGATGAAGGTCGGAATCGACACATTAGGCGTGTTTTAGAAGCCCATGGCATCGAAGTCCTGCGCCTTATCCGCGTTGCCATTGGTGGCCTAAAATTAGGGGCCTTAAACAAAGGTGCCTGGCGTCACTTAGCGCCCTACGAGGTCGCCAAGTTAAACGCCAAAACGAGAACGGAAGATCGGTGACGGCAGGCTGTTTTCCTAGGCTGAGGATTGAATCTCATGAACCGGCACCACGACTAGATTCAATTATGGATTCAAGAGCCTGTGAAGAAGTAGCGGTCCCTAAATCGAAAGATCCTCGTTTCAATCCTGAACGTCTATTCGACATTCGCGCCGTAGCTTCTACGATCAGAGACTATGCCTTTTAAGTCGCAACTTAACTTAGTAGATGATCTGTTCAGCGATCGTTCGCAGCCAACGCAGGCAGGAATGAAGCGGCTTTTTCTTGGCTGGGAAAAGCCACTAGTTCAGTCGGTGACGGAACATTTGGCGACTGATTGGAATGGCCAAGGAGCATTGGATCTGAGTGATTGCTTAATCGTGGTGCCGACTCGCCATGCCAGCCGTCGACTGCGTGAAGCTCTGGCTGTCTTTGCTGCCACGAAAGGGGCAGCAGTTTTGCCGCCTCTTACGGTCACACCCGATTTCCTGACGTCGCCAGATCGCTTGCTGGATATTAATGCAGCAGGGCAGGTGGACACGCTCTTGCTTTGGACTGCAGAGATGCTGCGTCTGGACCTTGAGTCGCATCGTCATCTATTTCCCATCGATCCGGTCGAGCGCACTTTTTCTTGGGCGCTAAAGACAGCTGGCGATTTACTGCAAGTGCGTGAAACGCTCAATGAAAATGGATTGAGCTTACTCGATGCAGCCAATCTGCTAGAGAAATCCGAGATGGAGCCTGAGCGCTGGCGTGATTTAGCCAAGTTAGAGCAGCAATGTCTAGAGGCCACCGAGTCTCACGGCTTTATCGACTGGCAAGTAGTGCGCCGCCAAGCTGCGGCTGAAGGCCTATTGCCAAGCATGGTGCGTCGAATCATGATCGTCGGTGTCTTGGACCCCTCTCTCTTGGCCATTCAAGCACTTGATCGTCATTCACGGCATGTGCCTGTGCAGGTGCTTGTGTTTGCTCCAGCGTCCACTCATAGCGCCCATTTTGACACATGGGGGCGCCCGATTGTTCAGAGTTGGTTGACTGAGCCTATTCATATAGATCGGCCCAACTTCACGATCCATCAAGGCAGCACACCTGCAGCTCAGGCCAGTGAAGCCATGACGCTCATCTCGGCGCATTCGATCCCAGGAAAAGTGGCCGCTATCGGTGTGGCCGATGTCGAGATCGCAGCGCCTCTGGAAAAAACGTTGGGTGAGAACGGCATCGGAGCCTATGACCCAGCGGGTAAAAGCATGGGTGCTCATGGGGTCTTCCATTTATTGCGGCTGTTGAGCCAACTCTCTGCCTCGCGCTCTTTTAGCAGTGCTGCGCAACTGATGCGTTGTCCGGATGTAGCTGAGACGGTGCGGCAGAAAGCAGAAGATCAAACAGGCTTGCGTCCCAGCCTCACACGTCTACTCAACGATCTTGATCAATTGACAGTCAAAGCTCTGCCTGACACTCTGGATGATGCCATTGAGCTAGCTCCGCGCACTTTGGATGAAACCGTCATAAGTCCGATCATCATCGGGCTTGCTTGGCTGGCGGAGACCTTAAAAAATCTCGCTAATTCCAATTTTGGAGGTGCTTTGACGGACTTTCTGGCAGAGGTCTTTTCGCAGCGCTCCTTTCAACTGGATCGCCCAAAGGACGCCGTCTTTGCTGCCATTGCCGATCAGATCGCACAAGTGCTTGATGCGCTTGAAGGCCCCTCCGCTGGCCTTTTTCAGCCCCCCTTGAGTGCTGGCAGCCGTTTGGAATTACTTTTGAGAGTGATGAATGATCAGGTCTTTTACCCTGAGCGCGCTGCTCATGACATTGATATTCAGGGCTGGTTGGAATTGCTCTGGGAAGACGCGCCCCATCTCGTCATTGCCGGCATGAATGAGGGCAAGGTGCCAGAGTCCATCCTCAGCCATCAATTCCTGCCAGATTCGGCTCGTCGTGCACTTGGTCTCAGAAACAATGATACCCGTTTTGCCCGTGATGCCTGTCTCATGACCTGCATCATCGAGCTGCGCAAACGCACTGGTGGGCGTGTTGATTTCATCTTTGGCCGGATTGGGTCTGCGGAGGAGCCTTTGCGACCATCCCGATTGTTATTCCAATGCCCTGATGCAGATCTTGCTGAGCGCACACTGCAATTTTTCAAGAAGGCGGAAACTCATCTCGAGCCTATGCCTTGGCAGCTTGCCTGGCAATTGCGCCCGCGGCCATTGGCTGATGATGCGCCGATTTTTCGCAAACTCAGTGTGACTCAGTTTCGTGATTATCTCACTTGCCCATTCCGCTTCTATTTGAAACACGGTCTGAAGATGAGAGCAGCCGATGTTTCCGCTTCCGAAATGGATGCGATGAGTTTTGGCAGTCTGCTGCATCATGTTCTGGAAAAATTTGCCACCGAAAGTCCTGCGGCCAGGTCCACCGATGTAAATGTCGTTCGCAGTGAATTTCATCGGCTCCTTGAAGCGAAACTGCATGCCACATTCGGTGAACGGCTGACGGTTCCTGTCATGATTCAGTGTGAGTCAGCACGTCAGCGACTTTCTTGGTGGGCTGAGAAGGAAACCGAGGAGCGTGCCAAAGGCTGGCAGATTGTCGCTGCTGAGACGCGCATCAGCCCTGAGGGGAATCCCTGGAAAATCGGTCCAATGATTATTAGTGGAATCGTTGATCGGGTGGAGCGGCATCCGCAGTTGGGAATACGTTTGATCGACTTTAAAACCTACTCACCTAGCACGGCCCATAAAGGCGAACGCAAAGGTGTGGAAGATTACCATCTCGCCAAACTCAAGCGCAATGAAGATCCAGCGCAGCTGCCGCCTTGGTCGCTGACGAAAACTAGCCAAGGAGAGATGGCACGCTGGTCAGATCTGCAATTGCCGCTCTATCACCTGGCCCTACAGCAGCAGTATCCAAATGAAAAAATTCATACGGCTTATGCCACATTAGGAAAGACCAAGGGTGACGTCGGGATCGATCCTTGGCCTAATCTTGAAGGCCACCAACTCGAAAGCGCTAAAGTCTGCGCGGAGGGTATCATCAACTCCGTTCTCAGCCGCCAGTTTTGGCCGCCTCTCGAAAAGATGCCATTCGAGGATGACTTTGATCCCTTGTTTTTTGGCGATGCGCTGAAAGCAGTGGATGCGAGTTTGATTTCTAACCTGGAGACCAGATCAATCCGATGAACGCCATCCCCAATGAAATGATCCTGGCCTCTGCTGGCTCAGGTAAAACGTGGCAACTGACAAATCGCTTCATCGCACTCATGGGTCAGCAATTGCTAGCGGGTCAAGAAGTCACCCCAGAGCGGATCGTCGCTGTCACGTTCACACGCAAAGCGGCGGGAGAATTCTTTGACTCGATCCTTGTAAAACTGGCCAAAGCCTCCTCGGATCAGAAGTTTGCAATGTCACTCGCCGGAGATGAATCCATCGATCCCGAAGTGGTGAATGATCCACTCAGGCCCATCATGAGTCAGCTGACGCAAGCGGATTTTCGTCAACTGCTACGCTGCTTTATCACGCGCATGCCACGCCTGTTTCTGGGCACCCTAGATAGTTTTTTTTCAGCGATCCTGCGCAGCTTTCCAGCTGAGTTTGGATTGGCGGGCGACTTTGAACTCCTCAGCGGTCATCAAGGCCGTGTGGAGCGTGAGCGCGTTTATCGACTCGTCTTTCAGCGCACTTTGCCTGAGCTCAAATCTAGAACGGAGAGTCTTAGTGCGCAGAAGGATTTTTTGGAAGCTTTCCGCCGGGCTACCTTTGGCAAGGAAGAAGCGAACATCCGCACAGTCTTGGATCAGTTTGTGGAAAATCAGCATGGCATTCTTCTGCATGCTGCTGGTCGCGAGCTCTGGGGAGATGCTGGCACGATCTGGCCTAATGGCTGTCTCTGGTTGACGGAGAAGCTGGATTTGGACAAGGCTTTTCAGCATCTGTTCAGGCTTTTGGAAAGTGATGATGTCAGCGAAAAAGCTTGGGACTTTTGGAGTGAATTCCAGGAACAGGCTCTCACTCACATTCCTGGCAGGACCATGCCTAAACGAGTCAAATTTTTCATGGAAAGAGCACTGGAATGCTGGTCAGATATTCAATCCAAGAACTGCATTATCACCGTCAATCGGCAGAAGCAAAAGATCACAGGCCGCAGTTGTGATGCCTTGAGAGACATCATCACTCACTTGGGTGGAGCTGAAATCGAGGTTAGACTGGAGCGCACACAGGGTGCCTGGCAGGTGCTTAGTTTGTTTGAAAACATCTGGTCTCAGCAGGTGCGTCGCCGCGGACGACTCACGTTTCAGGACATGGAGCTCATCCTAGCTGGCCATGAATTCACCAATGATTTGCCACGTCCGATGCTTTCCCAAGTGCCCGGAGTAGAGGAGCGACTACGTATCGACTATCGGCTGGATGCACGCTACGATCATTGGCTGCTGGACGAGTTTCAGGACACAAACTACACGCAATGGTCGGTGATTGAAAACCTGATTGATGAAGCGGTGCAGGACACTTCTGATGAACGCACGCTGTTTCAAGTGGGTGATGTCAAGCAAGCCATCTATGCCTGGCGTGGAGGCGATACGCGGTTGTTTGAAGACATTTCCAAACGCTACAATTCAGGCGTGGAAACACGCATTCATAAGCGGCCGCTGAACGTCTCTTGGCGCTCGGGTCATGATGTCATCAGTCTGGTGAATCGGATCTTTGGAGATAACGCAGCTTTGGCCGAAATGGAGTTGCCTCAGCAGGCTCAGGAACGCTGGCCTTGGCAGGATCATCAAGTGGCAGGCATTCATCAAACAATGCCAGGTTATGCTGTGATGCTGCACCCCGTGCCAGCTGCAGGTGAAAAAGTGCAGGAGGAAGATCGCTTTGCTCTTGTCGCGGGGCTACTTGAAGAGATTCAGCCAATCATCCATGGCCTAAGTTGTGCTATCCTCGTCCAGTCCAATCGCACCGCCAGGAGCTTAGTGGATTATCTCCGAGCGCACTCCCCCTCACGCATTCCAGTCATGTGCGAGTCTGAGATTGCGGTGGCTACGGACAATCCCGTCACGCTCGCTTTACTCAGCCTCATGCGGTGTGCTGCCCACCCTGCGGACAGCTTGACCTGGCAGCATTTGATGATGACGCCTTTCCGAGAGGTCTTTGAATCGACCGGGATGAATCTTGGCAGGTTAGCCGCAGAGGTTCTCAGACAAATCTTTGATGATGGCTTTGAAATTAGCCTGCGTCATTGGCTGCATCTGCTGGTCAAAAACGGGATAAATTTAGACGCCTTCAGTCAAAGACGGACAGAAGACTTTGCTTTGGCCGCGCGTCTCTTTGATCAGAGCGGTAGTCGTGATATCGACGAGTTTCTATTGTATGCTGAAAGCTACACCACAAGGGAAGCGGATACTCGCCATGCAGTGCAGGTCATGACAGTGCATAAATCCAAAGGGTTGACCTTTGATTGCGTGCTATTACCAGATTTAGAAGGCGAATCCATGACTACGGTTCGGCGGGGTATTGGGGTGAAGCATGGGGAAAAGCGTCTCGTCGAGTGGGTTATGGATCTTCCTCCTGGCGATATTGTTAGAGCCGATCCTGTGCTATCTGGATATCATAACGATCTCGAGGCCGAAGCTGCTTACGAGGAGTTATGCAAATTTTATGTGGCACTAACGCGCGCTAAACATGCGAATTATCTGATTGCTACGCCCCGCTCGGAGAGGTCCACGTCGAATAATTTCATCAAATTGCTCTCCCTAACGCTTGGGGATGAAACGGAGCCTGTCATGGAAAGTTTCGGGGGTATTGCAGCAGAGATTATTTATCAAAGTAAGACGCCTACCACTGATCGACGTTGGTTTGAGTCTCTTCCAGTGAAGGCACCAGAGACACTGCCAGAGCCGGAATGTATCACCATCATGGCGGAGGGACGCTTGCGCCCGCAGCGCCGAACACCGAGTGGTTCTGAAACCAGTAGGGTCACAGCCAAACAAATCTTCTCACGCAGTGGTCGGTCGGCACGCTCTTACGGCACTTTGGTTCATGCTTTTTTTGAGCAGATCCTCTGGTTGGATGAGATGTCTGCCTCAACACTGCCAGAACTCTGGGCCGCTGTTCCCTGTCTGGATGAAAGTGCTCGCATCAAAGCACTCGAAGAAGTTCACCGTTGTCTGGCCGCGCCAACGATTGTCCATGCGCTCAGTCGCCCTTCATCCAACGCTGAATGCTGGCGGGAAAAACGTTTCGAAATCTTGCTCAATCAAGAGTGGCTTTCAGGCACTTTTGATCGTGTCGTTATTGAGTCAGAACGCGCCACGATTCAGGACTTTAAAACAGATAAGGTGGAAAGCGGCGAAGCCTTGGCAAATCGCATTGCAGGCTACACGCCCCAATTACACACTTACCGGGAAGTCCTCTCCCGCATGACTGGGTTGCCTACCTCAGCCATTCGTTGTCAGTTAGTATTCACCCATCGCTGCGAAGTGGTGGAGGTCTAAGTCATCTCACTTCTTTTCTAATAGCAGTTTGGCCTTATCTGCGGTCATGCCCATGGCAGGAAGATCAAAGCCCAAGGTGTCACCATTGGCTTTGAATCCGTTGCCGTCGACATCGACATAGATGGGATTATTGTAGGCACAGGGACGCATTTCGGCGTAATCGCTGGTGCCGTAACAAATTTTGGAGTCACCTTTTTCATTAATAGCGACGACGATAAGATGTGCATCTTGCTGAAGTCGCACCTGGATCTTTTCATCAAACTTTACGACATCATTTTTAAACATCTTGGGATGTGTCTCACGGGTGAAATTGAGCGTTGGATCTGGGCGACTATTAACTAAGACTTGAACGCGATTGATGTCGATCCAGTCAGTGCACTGCACTCTCACCTTGAGATCAATGCTTCCTGTGGCGCGGTCATCATCTCCAGCGGTCTTGCCATTCTGTGTTGTGACTTCCAGAAAAGGACCCGTAGTCAAAATCATGTTGCCTTGTTTTGCACGAGGTGACAGTTCAGCCCAGTCAATCTTGGCAGGCTCATCGGTGCTGCTCGGTAGATAGCAGCGCCAGCATCCGACACCATTGCCATAAACTGCGTGAGCATCTGCTACACCCACGGCAACTAGGCGGTGACCTTGGTTCAAAAGCTGACGCCAAACAAACTCGCGCACACTGCTGGCTTTGGCAGCTAAAGAACCGGGCTTACGGCTGACCTTAAAGGGTGCTTCGTATAAGATATCCGTCCCGGGACCATTTTCAGATTCCAGACCATCAATCATGTCGCCCACACCCACAAAACCACCATCAGTCATGCCGTCGCTATCTCGGTCGATGAACATGTTCGATAATTCAGGATGATTAAACTGGATCCAACGATCTGCACGCTCAGTCTGCCAGCGGCGCAGTGTCAGTGCCGTGATGCGTGGATCATCATTCCATACGGGAGCACCACCATCTTGAAGCAATGGATCAGGTTCAAAAGGAAAAGCATTGAAATGCTGACGACTTCCCGTGAGTTCCACGCCTTTGACGGTTTTAATGTAAGGCTCGAGTCCAAGCGCTTTAATGGTCGGTTCCCAATCATAAAGCCGATTGTGCTCTGTGGTTGGAGCGAACTCCAAATGCTCTGCGGCGATGTTGATGAGGCGTCCGTCGGTGTCACAGACATTGTCTCCACTCGGCGTGCTATGATTATGGAAGTCAGCACTGATCCAGCCCTTCGTATCGACAAGACGTTTAAGGGTGCCTTTGAAAACAAATTCAGTGCCCGGTGCTAGGGTTACCTCCTTTGATAGATGTCCATACTCAGGACCCCGCACGACGATGACGCGATATTTTCCCACTGGGAGTTGTACGGTGAATTGTCCTTTTTCACTGTGATACTGGTCAACACAACCATGGGCACGGTGCTTGGGTCCGAGATTCAGTGCAGGAGTGCCTCTGTCTAGAGGCTCAAAGTGAACTTTGCAGGGAATTGATTTTTCGGTTTCGCCGCTGATGTCAAAGCGAATGCGAGAAGCGGCGGGCATACTGATCTTTGGCGGTATTGTGGTGCCTTCACCCACGGTGAAATTTATTTTAGCCTGAGGGCGACCTAGATCGTCGATGAGTAATTCGGCTGTCCCAAGGGGAAGTTTAAAACTGTATTTACCATCGCCATCTGGATAACCGAGAATGGACTCCTTGGCATTAGCCACAGAAATGACGGCCGTCGAAATACCTTCGCCGTCAGCATCTGTGATGACGCCTGTTACGGTTCCAAAGTGGGTGTTTTTTTGCGCACGAGCCTCTCCAACAGCCTGAGCAGGTGAGGTGCCAACGGCAAAAAATCGCTGGACGACAACTTCTTGTTTTGGTTGCAGTTCGATCGTGTCACTTAGTTGCTCTATGCCCGTGAGACTTAGTGTGATGAGTGCATAACCACATTTGTGAGCAGGATTGATGGCCCCTACCCAGTAAATGTCATCTGAGGTGGTGCCTGTGGATTCAAAGCGAGTGAAGTCAGATTTTGTCGATACTTTTTGGGCTGATTCTGATTCGTTGCGCAGAATGGTCGTGATGTAGATGCCCTGCACGCCATCTTTCACACGGTATTCGTGGCGTTTAAAGATGCCGGAATTTTTGGCGGCTGTCGTGACGGATTCTACTGCTGCGGCTCCATCCTCTTTGACGTTAACGGCTTTGACATAAGAGACCTCACCATGGCCGCAGGGCCCATAGACCACGAGTTGATCATTGGCTGCCCCGCGTAGGGTGAGATCATAAAGGCAGCCGGGCGTCACGCCATCAGCCCCATAGAAAGTGCTCATATTGGCTCGGCGTAATGGGGCGTTTTGGGAGATTACAGCCTCGACTTTATCGCTCCGCAAAACAAAGTCGCCCCGGATTCCATCTGCTTCTTTACCCTTTGGTAGTTCCTTCACTCGGCCAAGAGACGCTTCAAAAACCTCTGCACTCCAGGCAGAGGTCACACAAAGACAGAGAAGGATGAGGAGCTTTTTCATGAGTTGGATGTATAGAACGTCCATGCTGATGATTCATTAACTGCTTTGTAGCGTTTTTGTTTGGCCAACTCAAAAAGAGCTCACTCAAAAACGATCGTTTTATTTTTGAAAACCAGCACTTGATCGCGCGCATGCCACCAGAGGGCTTTGGCGAGGACAGTTTTTTCTAAATCACGACCTAGACGGACGAGGTCTTGGACGGTGTCTTCGTGGCTTACTCGCATGACGTCCTGATGGATGATCGGACCTTCATCGAGGTCAGCGGTAACGTAGTGACTCGTCGCACCGATGATCTTTACACCGCGAGCATGGGCTTGATGGTAAGGCTTGGCTCCAACAAAGGCTGGCAAAAAGCTGTGATGGATATTCAGGATTTGATTTGGGAAAGCAGCGATCATAGCAGGACTGATGATCTGCATGTAGCGGGCAAGCACGACGGTGTCGATACGCTCCTTTTTCAACAAGGCGATCTGTGCGGCCTCCTGCTCGAGTTTGTTATCCTTTGTGATTGGGAAATGATGAAACGGAATGCCGAAGCGATCTGCGGCCGGACGCAGTGTGTCGTGATTGGCGATGATCAGCGGAATGTCCACCGGCAGATCTCCGGCCTCATGACGGGCTAGCAAATCGTAGAGACAGTGGTTTTCTTTGGTCACAAAAAGGGCGATGCGTTTTTTCACGCTGGCAAAATGAAGTCGCATCTGCATTTCGTGACGCCGCGCCATGGGTTGCAGGCGATCAAAGATCTCCGATTTCTCGAGGGTGAAGTTTTCCAGGTTCCACTCGAGGCGCATGAAAAAAGTATCTTGGTCAGGATCAATGTGTTGTTGCAGATCGATGATGTTTCCTTTGTGAGAAGAAATGAAGCCTGTGACATCGTGGACCAGTCCTGGACGATCAGGGCAGTGGATGAGGATTGTGGCAGTGTCGAGCATGGGAGGTAAGGATTGGCTAACTATGATAAGCTGATGGCTGGAGACAATCAGAGAGTGACTTTCTCTCGTTTTCGGCGTTCTGCCTTCAGTTGTCCGCAGCCAGCAGCGACGTCGATTCCACGTCTTTGCCTAACGGTGCAGGGAATGCCAGCCTCTTGGATGATGTGATGGAAAACTGTCCCTGCAGTTTCAATGCTTTCACGCCCATCATACCCAGCCGTCTCATTCAGTGGAATGAGATTCACATGGGCTTTGATGCCTTGCAGGAGTGAAGCGACTCTCTGGGCGTGTTCTGCCGTATCATTGACGCCTGCGATAAGAGTCCAAGCGAAAAAGATCTTACGATCTGTCTTCTCACAATAAGTCCGGCAGGCAGCAATGAGATCGCTTAATGGCCAGCGTTGATTCGCTGGGATTAAAGCAGCGCGTTCAGCCTCAGTACTGCCATGCAGACTGACAGCAAGATTGTAGCGGTTATTTTCTGCCGCCATGCGCAGGATTCCGGGGACGACTCCGACGGTGCTGATGCTAATTTTGCTAGGGCCAATATTGGCACCCCGGGTGTCACTGATGATGCCTAGCGCCTTCATGACGTTATCATAGTTGTGCAATGGCTCTCCCATGCCCATGAGAACGAGGTTTCGAAGACGCTCGCCGCTTTCACGCAAAATACGGCGGGCGTGATGCACCTGAGCCACGATTTCTCCAGGCCGTAGATGGCGGACGAAGCCCATCTGTCCGGTGGCACAAAAAACGCAGCCCATGGCACAACCTGCCTGTGTGCTTATGCAGGCAGTGTGACGCCCCGTGTAGCCCATGATCACGGTTTCGATCTCCTGCCCATCCTGAAGTTTTAGCAGATACTTCCGCGTCAGATCATCGCTACTAAAAGCCTCCGATGCGATGGGTAAAATGTCTGTATGAAACTGGGTTCCTAACTTTGCCTCCAACCACTTTTGCAGTGGCGGCAAGAAATCGGTGCGTTGATGCAAGTTCACATCTGCTTTGAAATGCAGAGCATTCCAAAGCGTGGCCGAATGAGAAGGACGCAGGCCATCCTGCACGATCTGCTCGCGCAATTCATCAAAGGTTAAGTCATGGAGAGAGGTTGGCACTGGAACGAATATGGCGAGTGAATCCACCTCACTCAACCTTGGTGCATCAACTCCAAGCTTTCTTCAATTCTCCACCTGCGCGTTCATGGGGTAGCCAAAGAATGCCAATGGCGTCGGGCTGGATTTTATTCTTGGTGGGAGTGAGTTTGACGGTTTCTAGAGCCAGAGTTGTCGGATCAAACTGGTCACGAATCTTTTGAGTCTCGTCTTCTAGGGTTTGGTTCAGATCAACCATCTCCTGCTGGAAGCGGACGAGTTCAGCTTCAGCCGCTGCGGCCTCCTGGCCTTCACGTATGACGCGTGAAGCGCTAGTCACGGTGTTGCCTTTTATCAGAGAACTGACTGCACCCAGACCGCTCTTGCGCCCTAGGAATGCACTGAGAATGCTGCTTCCGATGTTGACTGCAGCAGAAAGTTTGGCGCTGTTAGCCTGTGCTTTTTGGGTGTCTACTTTGACTTGAACTTTAATTGTTTTGTTCTCGATGGATTTTAGAGCCTTGGTGGTTTTTTCACGCAATTCCTCGATGGCTTTGTCGCGCAGTTCACGGGCTGTTTGGGCGATGCGGGCCTTGAATTCATCCACCTTTTCACCGGGATTTGAATAGGCTTCCAGTGCGGGGCTATAGCTGACTGCCAGGCTGTAATTGGCATACACCCAGTCGGTGTAGTCTTTTTTGATGCTGGTGTAGGTGCTGGACTTCAAGGCAGCACTGGGGAGGTCCGTGAATTCGGCACCTTCGGCGGCATCGGACTGCCATTTGGAAAGGTCCACATCACGAGGGATTTCGACGAATTTGTCCCAAATGACCCGTTGGTTGCTAACATCGATTGAATTGACCAAGGTGACACTGCTGCGCCCTGTGATCTTACGTTTGGCATCATCAAAATTGACGATGGCGTTGCGCAGAATGGCGGGAACGTAGCAGAGTGTGTCACCACTGATTTCACTAGGCAGGAAATATTCAGCTGTTCCTTCAGGTAGTTTGGGTTTGATCGTATGGCGCTCTGCGGCAGTCGCTGCCGTGGCTCCTGGGGGCAGGAAGCCATCGTCTTCTCCACCAGAAGCAGCGGTTTTTTTGGCTGGGCGGATCGGATCCATCAAGCGCTGGATTTGATCTCTGGCGAGCGGACCGCTGAGGTAGCTCATGATCCAGCGAACATGAAAGATGGCGGGGCCGTCTTCATGCACGTTATTCATGAGGAAGACGCGATTGCCAAGGCCTGAGATGGCGACCTCCATTTGTTTGCGGTCAAACTTACCGCCACTGCCACTGACAGCGCCTTCGAGCCCGTCTAGGAGACGAGCTTTATCACGCTCGGTTTGCAGACGCCCGATCCACCAGGTCCCGATGTTAGCCAGCGCTTTGTAATCAAGGTCCACAGGGTTCTGCGTGGCGACGAGCATGCCGAGACCAAAGGCACGAGCCTGTTTGAGCAGGATCATCATCGGCTTCTTCGACGGAGGCATCGCTGTCGGTGGTAGATAGCCGTAGATTTCGTCCATGTAAAACATGGCACGAAGAGATGTGGTGCCCTGCTGGGTGCGCATCCACCCCAATAGCTGATTCAGCAAGAGCGACACAAAGAACATGCGCTCGCTATCATTGAGATGGGCGATGTTAAAGATGGTGATGCGGGGTTTACCCTCAGCCGTGTAATACATGCGCTGGATGTTCAGCGGCTCACCTTCAAGCCAGGAGGCGAAGCCTGGGGAAGCGATGAGATTATTCATCTTCATTGCCAGAGCGATGCGCTTAGCCTCGGGCATGAAGGTGTCGATATCGACGACACCGACTTTCCGAATCGGCGGCTGTTGGATGTGACGGACGAGATTTTCTAGCGAGACGTTTTGGCCCTTTTTCCAGCAGTGAGAGATGATGTTGGAGAGAAGGATATGCTCGGGTGACTGAACAGGATCAGCCTCAATGTCCATAAGGCCGAGCATAGAGGAAACGGTGCTTTCGATCCGATCTCCGAGAGTTTCGGCATCGTCCATTACCTCTGTCGGTGGGCAATCGAGCGAGCTAAGTATGGAAACCGGCAGACCTGCATTGCTGCCCGGCGTGTAGATGGCCATGTCTACCGTTTCACGCAGTTTTTTAATGCGATCAGCGCTTTGCCCCCAGTCGCCGAGCCCCTTTTTCCAAAGGTCTGACTGCTGAGTGGCGAATTCGTCCACACTGATTCCTTTGCGGCGGGCATCGTCAGTGTTGACCCAAGGTTTAAACTCCTCAGGACTCAGATTGGGGAAGGTGAGCAGCGCATTGCCGATGTCACCCTTGGGATCGATAGCGATGAGTGGAATGCCATCCAGAGCAGCTTCTTCAAGCAAGGCAAGGCAAAGTCCTGTCTTGCCTGAACCTGTCATGCCGAGCACCACTCCATGTGTAACGAGATCCTTCGAGTCATACATCACCAAGTCTTCCTGGAGTTCTTTTGTCTCCAAGTCGTAACCGCGTCCGAGGTAAAAAGCCCCGAGCTTTTCATATTGGACTGGGGTAATGGTCATAAGGCTGAAGTGCCAAGTTAAATGTGCCAGAATGGGGTCACTTCAACTCCTTGATCCGAAGATTGCGGAACTTGTAAGTAGCACCTTTTTCGCCGTGGTGCTGGATAGCAATGGCGCCGCTGGCATCGGTGTTGTCTTCGATTTCCGTGGTGACCACACCGTTCACTTCGATCTTGAGCTTATTGCCCTTGCAGGTGATGCGGTAGGTATTCCAGTCATTGCGCTTGAAGGCGTCTCCAGCACGGGCACGAAATGCGGCTTCGCTTTCTTTATTGCCTTTGATCGGGCTGATGAACCACATGCGGCGGCCTTCATCATAGAGACCACCGGACCATTTGCGCTTGGCATCGCCATCGACTTCAGCTTGGTAGCCAAAGACTTTGTTTGGCTGAACGTGAGCCCGGAACATGAAGCCGCTGTTGGCTTGGCCTTCAGGGAGTAAGATGTCCCCCTCAAAGATGAAGTCGCTGTAAGTCTTTTCAGTGACGACGAAGAATTTTTTTTCACCTGTGAGATGCACTTCCCCATTCACGACTTCGATCTTGCCCCAGTCATAGGCATTCTTCCAGCCGGTCATGGTCTTGCCATCAAAGAGCGGTGTGAAGCCATCATCAGCCGAAGAGGCTGGCAGGATGGAAAGAATAAACAGGATGGATAGGAGGTGATGGAGTTTCATTGAGGTTAGTGAGTATGAACGAAAGCGGCGAGGTGCCAATAGCGAATTGCTACAGTTCATCATCGGGGATCTCTGCGAAAACATCCCTAGAGGGTCTTGAGCGGCCCTCGCGGAGTGCCCGAGCGTCTTCGACGTCCTGAATTAAAAGTCGATCACTTTGAATCAGGGCTGGGGGTAGTGGAGAAAGAAGTGCGTCGATGATCGTCGGCTCGTCACTGGCGTCTCGCATGATATTTCCAGGGTGCAGATCGCTCAAAACCCAAGCTTGGTCATGCTCCCAGAGTATCCACACGACACGGCGAAAACGTGCCCGGCAGGGAACGGCGCGAATGCGTTCTAAGGCTATGAGGCGATCTTCGTCTAAATTTTTATACGGATAGGCCAAGGGCTGCTTCACGACCAGATAGTCACCTTGATCATCAATGCCGACGAGTTCTGTGGGATGGGCGCCAGCGTCGTGGAGGACGATGAGTTTTTCCATGGTCTCGATTAGCACTGCGTCGCGCACAGTCATTTCAAAGCCTTGATCGTCTGGGTATCGGTCAATTTCAAAAGTCTTTCCCAATCCACCACTGGAATGAAGTGGGAAGAGCTTATAAACTACCTGCCAGTCACCATCTGCAAAAGGACTGGCTTCAGCCCCAGTTTTCAGGGGCTGCATGTATTGAGAGATTAAATGATCGTCAGGATCTCTGCCTAGACCCAGGCCATCAAGCCGGATTAGGGGGACTCCCCACTCTCGGGACCTTTTGGCAACAAGGGCTGCCCAAACATCAGGCGTAAACGATTGCCGGGATGGAGCTTGTCGAGCTGCTTCCTGGATTCCTTTCGCTCGCTGTCGGTTAAGGGCAGAGCAAGCTGCGCGATCTCCTTCGGAGACGAGGGCCGTCGCGATGGCTGTCTCGCGCCCTGTCCTGAAGTCGAAGTTGGATTGAGTGCTGGTGTTTCCATTCACTAGAAGAGTCATCCAGTGGTGGCGAGCATCCATCAACGATCAACGGCAGATGCCAAAATCTTGTTCACAATCGATTGTGAAAAACCCCTTTTGATAGAGCTGTGGTCATTGGGCTTAGTGCCCTCACGCACAGACTTTTTAGTCTGATTTTGGGTGTTGGTTATGGCCAATTTTTTATTAGTAGCCATGATATGTAGAAGAGGCGTGGGCTAGCGAACGGTTGCGCCTTATGAAGATTTTATGTCCAACGTGAGATCCGGCTATCGAGCTGGAAAAATTGGCCGCTGACAGAGTGCATGGTGTGCAGAAAGGCGATGAAGCGTGCGGTGTCTTGAGGTGTGTTTAAGGTCCCGAGGCTATGGCTGGCGAGGATGCGTTGGCGCTGATTGGCATCATCCAGGAGGCCGTGGGTCATCTTCGTCTCGAGAAAGCCTGGTAGAATCACATTGGCGCGGATACCACGCGGGCCGTATTCTGCGGCTAGGCTCTGGGAGAGGGCGATGAGACCTGCTTTGGCTGCGGCATAATTTGCTTGGCCTGTCGAGCCGCAGAATGCGCTGTAGGAGCCGATCTGGATTAGGTGACCCTGCCGCTTTTTGATCATGATTTTCAAAGCGGCCTGCGAGCAGAGAAAGGCGCCTCTAAGATGCACGTTGAGAACATCGCTAAACTCAGCCTCAGACATCTTCAAGAGCAGGGTATCTCGAGTGATGCCTGCATTGTGAATGAGCAGGTCTAGCTGACCCAAGGCACCGATGACACGCTGCACTTGGGTTTGATCTGTGACGTCCATTTCCTGCCGCGAGGGGGCATGGACAAGCCAGCCCTGGCTTTCGAGTTCGGCGCGAATGGCCTGTGCGAGGTCGCCTGATCCGCCAGTGATGAGTGCCACGGGCTTCATGCCGTTATTTGGCGGGGAAGAGGATGTTTCCAAACAGTAGCCAAGCGAGCAGTAGCGTCCAAAGGATGTTCACAAATTGACCGCCAAGGAAGGCGAGTGCGGGGCGGCCCCCGCCGAGTTTGAAAAGGTCTCCGAGGCGAGTCTCCAGACCAATGCAGACAAAGGCTGCGGCGAACCAAATTTCACGTAGGCTTTTGAGGGGTTTTTCCACCGCTTTGACCGTCTCTGGCGTGAGCAGGAATGAAAACACGAGGGAAGTGGCAATGAAGCCGATGACAAATTTGGGGAAGCGATCCCAGATGATTCCAGCGCTAGGACGAGGGGCGTTGGGATTGCTGCCGCGTTCACGCATTGTCCACCAGATGGAGATGAAAAAGGCAGCAACACCGATGAGCACATTTTGGGAGAGTTTGACGACCGCGCCAGTTTTTGAGGCGATCTCGCCGACCATTTCGGTAGCAGCTAAGACCGAACCGCTGGTATCCAATGTGCCGCCGAGCCATGCACCTGCCACGGCTTCATTCAGGCCCATCCATTTGACGAGCCAAGGCATGAGGATCATCATCGGAACGGCGCAGAGAAGAACCACGGAGGTGACATAAGAGAGCTTCTTTTTATCGCCCTGAATCGCCCCACAGGCAGCGATGGCAGCAGACACGCCGCAAATCGAAACAGCCGTTGACAGCATGACGCCGAACTCGTCGTCCACCTTCAGCCAGCGGGCTAGGCGGAAGGTGATATGCCAGATCACAGGGATGACAAGAGCCGCCTGAATCAGGCCGGGCAGACCTGCTTTCATGAGTTCAGGGAAGAGGATGTTGGCTCCTAAAATGACGATGCCGATCTTGATGAAAAACTCAGTGCGCACGGCGGACATCATCCAGCCAGGCGTCGGTAGCAGGTGGCTCCAGAGTAATCCAAGGCCTAGGGCAAAAACGACATACTCCAATCCCAGAGCTTTCACTTGAGCATTCGCCGCCATTGTTTGTGCCAGCCAAGCCAACGCAAAAACGACGCAGGCTCCGCCTGAAAAAGCGATCACGCGTTTCCCTAGGGAGGCGAATAGGATGACGCCAGACAATAAAATAAGCAGGCCTGAGGTCCCGCCAATAGCGAGCAGATTTTCACTGGAAAAGACTCGGCTAATGTCGGTGGCGCTGGTCCATGTGAGGCTTGGCAGCTTGAACTTCCAACCATAAACTACGGCTGCGATGAGTGGGGCTGCCGCGATGACGGCCAGCCAGTCTTCATTTTGCCACCAGGAAAGTCGGGCTATGGCAGGGGAGTTTGTTGAGGAAGAATCAGACATAGAATGGAAAAAGAGACGAATAAACGAGGCGCGGGGTTGTGTTTACTCATTCTTTCGTCATTCGTGCGTCTGTCATCTGTCATTTTCATTTCCCATGCTTCCCGTTTCCGAACAACTCGACATCCTCAAACGCGGCACTGTCACCATTCACAGTGAGAAAGAACTCACCGAAAAGCTGGCCCGTGGGAAGCCTCTGCGCATCAAGTTAGGCGTGGATCCCACATCTCCAGATATCCATTTAGGTCATGCTGTCGGTTTGCGGAAGTTGAAGCAATTTCAAGAGCTGGGCCATCACATCGTGCTCATCATTGGTGATTTTACCGCGATGATCGGTGATCCGAGTGGTCGCTCCACGACGCGTCCAGCACTGACCTATGAGGATGTTCTGGCCAACGCCAAAACTTACACCGAGCAGGCTTTTCTGGTTTTGGATCGGGAGAAGACCGAGGTCGTTTTCAACGGCTCTTGGTTCAAGGAGATGCCGTTCATGGAAGTGATCCGGCTGAATGCCCGAGTGACCCTCCAGCAAATGCTGCAACGAGAGGATTTTAAAAATCGCGTGGCCAATGGCACGGAAGTCCGCCTGCATGAGTTGCAATATCCTATCATGCAAGGTTGGGACAGCGTGGTGGTGCGCAGTGATGTGGAGATCGGCGGTAGTGATCAGCTTTTTAACATTCTCGTCGGACGCGACCTGCAAAAGGAGGAAGGCATGGAGCCGCAAGTCTGCATGACTCTACCCCTATTGGAAGGGCTGGATGGCGTGAAAAAGATGTCCAAGTCTCTTGGTAATTACGTCGGCCTTACGGATGCGCCAAAAGAGATGTTTGGGAAGCTCATGAGCATCCCGGATGAACTTATGGCTAAATACTATCTGTTAGTGCTAGGTGAGGTGCTTGATACCTCCATGCATCCCATGGAAGCCAAGAAGCTGCTTGCTGCTAAATGTGTGATCACCTATCACAGTGAAGAGGCCGCGAAGGATTGTCGAGACGACTGGGATCTACGCTTCAGCAAGCGTGACCTCGCCAGTGCCGAGTTGCCACTGCTGACTCTCAGTGATCGACTCGACGTCCTAGGCGTCGTTCAGCATGCTTACCTATCCGTTTTTGACCAAACTCTTTCCGGGGGCGATGTCCGCCGCCTTATTCAGGGCGGAAGCATTCAGCTCAATGGCGAGAAACTCACCGATCCCAAAGCCGAACCTACTTGGGAGGCTGGCGCTGTTCTGAAACTGGATAAGAAGCGCAGTGTAAGGTTGGGGTGATAGAAAAGAATGGGATTGCCCTTAACTGGGCGAGCCTCTTGCAATGCTCCTCCTTTAGCAACTGGACCCCTGATTCTGAGGAATGCCTCTAAACATTTAGAAGTAGGTTCGTTCGCCAGAACGAGAAGTCTGGGAGATTATGTGAAAAGCTCTAGGTTTTTACAGATTCGTTTAGACATTAAAATTGGAGCTTTTATGGTGCCATGGCTAAGCATTGGCTAAATTAAAAAGGCAAGATTTTTAAGTGCTATGTTCAAGTTGTTTACCTTAGATGTGAGCGGTGGATGTGTTCTCAAAACGGATTCATCTTGTAATCACTTAAGATTTATCTTTTTCAAAGTCACAAAGCGCCCATGATGATGTCACTGGTTCAGTAACTGCATGCATTGCATTTGAAACTAATTCTGCCTTTCCTCTCTTTTTCATCATTTTGCTATTTGTTTGCAGTGGCTTGTTTGTTCGCTCCCCTGAGTGCTTTTGCACAGGCTGAATTGGATGCTACATACAGTCCATTAAGTGGTGGCCGTGTCTTTGCCATGGGTATACAAGCAGATGGAAAGTTATTGAGTGGACGCGCTCTATTACGTTATCAAAGTCCAGTCTTAACAAGCATGTTTCGATTCAATGAAAATGGCGATGTTGATCAGACTTTTGATTGCACTGGAAATTATCTTTATTGGTTTAGCAGCAGTGACAACTACTATTACACCACTGGCGTGTATTCAGTCAGTTGCTTTCTAGATGGAACCTCAGCGATTGCAGGTAGATTCGACACGGTCTATCTAAAAACGAAGTTTTATGATGTTCCTAAAATCGTCAAATTGAATGAAAAAGGCGACTTTGTGACATCCAATTATCCGAATGTTTGCTACAATGACGGAGTCACTGCTGACTATAGGTTCGGAAATCCGTATTTGCTTTCATTGCCTAATAATGAAGCCTTTATATTAGGTAGCTTTAACGGTTTGGGAAGCACAACTTAAGGCTTTCATTCTGACTGTTGCGCGGAGCACCAAGAACGACAATGCAGCCGTAGAAGAACGCAAATGGAGATATGACTGCGAGATCATAGGCCTTGGAAACGTCTTCATTCCCATGGCTGAAGTTTCATTTCCTCAACGTTTGGTTTCGCTCGATGCGCTGCGCGGTTTTGATATGTGTTGGATTCTTGGCATGGGTGGTGCCTTGGGGGCTGTTTTAAAACAGATGGCACCGAACTCAGCACTGACTTCCGCAGTGACGACACAGCTGGAACATGTCGATTGGGCAGGCTTTCGCTTTTATGATCTGATTTTTCCGCTGTTTTTATTCATCGCTGGAGTGTCAATGGCGATAGCTTTGCCGCGTCGGCGTCAGCGTGAGGGCGGGCGGAAAACGGCGCTTCATTTGCTGGCGCGGGCACTGATTCTGATGGCACTTGGGGTGTTGTTCTCAGGTGGGTTGAAGAATGGTTGGGATGAAATTCGTTGGTTGGGTGTTTTACAGCGCATTGGTAGCGCCTCAGCTGTGGCTGGCATGCTGTCCTTAATCTTAGGCTGGCGTGGATTGGTGGTCACAGTGATGGGTATTTTGCTTGGTTATTGGCTGTTGCTTAGCCTCGTGCCTGTGCCGAACTTCGGGGCAGGGGATTTTGCCGAAGGACGAAATTTGACGAATTACTTGGATTCGATCTGGCTGCCTGGGCGGAAGCATGATGGAAACCACGACCCCGAAGGACTATTCAGCACGCTGCCTGCCATCGCGACGGCACTAATGGGCCTTTTGGCCGGTCAATGGCTTATGAGTGCCCGGGTGGCTAGCCGAAAGGTTCTGGGGCTAATGGTGTCAGGTCTTGTAATGATCTGTCTTGGTTGGGCTTGGCATCCTTTTTTTCCGATCATCAAAAAGATCTGGTCATCCAGCTTTGTTCTCGTCGCGGGTGGTTGGAGCGCGCTTTTGCTGGGGCTGTTTTATTGGGTCGTGGATGTGCGTGGTTGGCGGAGCTGGACGCCGCCCTTTGTCTGGGTCGGCGCTAATCCGATCATTCTGTATCTGTTGAGTGGCTTTGGCTTTTTCCGAGTTGTTTCTGAAAGGCTGGTGGGGCATCCAGGGAAAGGTGGAGCTTGGATAACGGCTTGTGTGACGTTTGGACTGATGCTGCTGTTGGCGCGCTGGCTTTTTAAGCGGGGTGTTTTCATTAAAGTTTAGAGTGGATCGTGTCTCCTCAGTGGAAGTGTCTTTTGACACAGACGGGCATCGCCTCCAGAGTCAGTGCCCGTTTCTGCCCTAGTTAGATGTTTGACCTCCTCACCACCGATCCGAATACCTCCGCACGCCGCGGACGGTTGACGACGCCCCACGGTGTGATCGAGACGCCGGTCTTTATGCCCGTTGGCACGCAGGGCACGGTGAAAGCCATGCACCCGGATGAGCTGCGGTCTCTGAACTCGCAGATCGTTTTAGGGAACACGTATCATCTCTGGGTTCGCCCCGGCATGGATATCATCCGTGAGGCAGGTGGACTTCATTCGTTCATGAACTGGGATCGACCGATCCTAACGGATAGTGGCGGTTTCCAGGTCTTCTCCTTGGCAAAGCTGCGCAAGATCAAAGAAGAAGGCTGCTACTTTCAAAACCACGTCGATGGCACCCCCATGTTTCTTGGGCCAGAAACTGCTATGGAGATCCAGGCAACGCTCGGCAGTGATATCGCGATGCTGTTTGATGAATGCACGCCCTGGCCCTGCACGCATGACGAGGCCAAAAAGAGCATGGAACTCACCCTCCGCTGGGCTCAGCGTTGCCGCGATTGGGTGGATCAACATAGGCCGCAGACAGGTGGTGGAGCTCAGTTACACTTCCCAATTGTCCAAGGTAGCACGTTTCAGGATCTGCGTGAGCGCTGTGCTCGTGAGCTGGTGGCCATGGATTTCCCAGGTTACGCAGTCGGCGGTCTGAGTGTCGGTGAGCCTGAAGAGGACATGATGCGGATCGCTGAGTGGACTTGCCCGATTCTGCCGGAAAATAAACCGCGCTATGCCATGGGCCTGGGTACACCCCCGCAGATTGTCGAACTGATCGCCCGTGGGATCGATATGTTTGACTGCGTGATCCCGACCCGATTGGCGCGGAATGGCACCGCTTTTACCCACGAAGGGCTGATGAATCTGCGAAACGCGCAGTATGCCAAAGACTTCCGGCCTATCGCTGAAGACACGCATCCGATGTGTTTGGGCTTTTCCCGCGCCTACATCCGCCATCTCGTAAACACGCAAGAGGTGCTGGGTTTAAGGTTGATTTCCCTTCACAATCTGCATTTCTACGCGTCCCTCACGTCCAGGGCACGTTTAGCGATCGAACAAGGTTGCTTTGCCGAATTCCGGGCAGAGGTCATTTCCCGTTACAAGTCCCGTTCCGAAACCCCTGAATCATGATGCTTCTCTCTCTCTCCTCCATTCTCGCTCAAGCCGCAGCTCCTGCCGGTGGCGCACCTCCAGCGGGTCTGGGTAATCCTTTGTGGTTCATGGGCCTCATGTTTGTGATGATGTACTTTTTGCTTATCCGCCCACAGCGCCAGCGCCAGAAGGAGATCGAAAAACTCATCAGTGGTGTCAAAGTTGGTGATCAAGTCATCATGAATGGTGGAGAACATGGAATCATCACCAGCGTCAAAGATAAGACCGTCATGGTGAAAGTGGCTGACAACGTTAAGATCGAGTATGAGCGCAGCGCCATCGGCTCTGTCAGTAAAAAATCTGATGTCGTCGAAGCTACAACTGCCTAATTTCCGCGAGCGAAAAAGCTTCTCATGAAACTGCTTCTGTGGTGATGATCTGCCGCTATCTTTTTTAAATTTCCAAAAACCAACCCCACCTCATGTCCCCAATCGTCACCTTCCTGATCGGCGCAGCCATCCTGCTGATGCTTCTGTTTTACATCGGCACCGTGGTGCATAAGAGCAAGCGCCTCATTGGTACGGCTCTTATCTTCCTCATGACCGCCTTTGCCGTGATCACGGTGAAAAATATGAAAATCCCGCTCGGGATTGATTTGAAGGGCGGAAGTGAATTTGTTGTGCAATTGCAAAAAGGCAAAGCTGCAGATGGCACGGTCAAAGATGTAACTTCGGAGTCTGTTCAGCAGGCCATCGGCATTCTGGAAAAACGCCTCAATCCTGACGGCACCAAGGATCTGACCATGCAGCCGCAGGGAGATGACCGCATTCTCGTTCAGATGCCGGGAGTGAAGGCTGAAGAGTTCGCTGATGTGCGGACCAAGATTCTTCAAGTCGCGCATCTTGAGTTCAGAATCGTGCATGAAAGCAGTCAGTCGAAGCTGGCCGAGATCAAGACCAACGGTGGAGTGAAGGAGCCGGGTTGGGAGGAATTTAAATACAAGACGGAAAAAGACAAAGAAGGCAAAGACCTCCCCAATCGTGGCAGCGAATTGGCGCGCAATCGCCCAGATATGGAGGGCAAGTATGTCTCCAGTGCCTTTGCCAACACAGATGCGGAAGGCTGGAAAGTTTACCTCAACCTCGATAGCGAAGGCTCCAAACTCTTTGATGATATCGCTGCCGTTAACAAGGGTCGTCAATTAGCCATTATTGTCGATGGCGAGATCATTTCTGCACCGACCCTTCAGACCGACCACTTTGGCGGCACTGCCGTCATCTCAGGGAATTTCAATCAGCAGAGTGCTTTTCAATTGGCAACTCTTCTGGAGAACCCACTGGAAAACCCCATGCAGATTCTTTCGGAAAGTTCTGTCTCCGCTTCCTACGGGCAGTCTTCCATTGATCAAGGCAAGTGGATTGGTCTCGCAGGTTTGGCGATGACCACACTCTTCATGCTTGCCATCTATCGACTCGCCGGTCTTATCGCCATCGTCGGTCTGGTCATCAACTTAGCCATTCTCTTTGGTGGCATGGCACTTTTCCAGTTCACACTGACCATGCCTGGTATCGCTGGTATCGTGCTCACCATCGGTATGGCGGTGGATGCGAACGTGCTGATCTATGAACGTCTGCGTGAAGAAATGGAAGCCGGACGCACGCTTGCTGGCGCTCTAGAAGCTGCCTATGACAAGGCTTTCTCTGCCATCGCTGACTCCAACATCACGACACTGATTTCAGCCATCATCCTTTTTGTGATTTCTGGTGGTTTGGTCAAAGGCTTTGCCATTACTCTGATGATTGGTCTGATCTCTTCCATGATCGGTGCCTTGATTGTTACCCGTGTCATCTTCATGTGGGTGATCGACAAAGGCATCTTGACCAACATTAAGACCACCAAGATCATTCCAGACAAGGTCTTCGACATTCTTTCCAAAGCTCCTACCTTCATCATTGCTTCTCTTGTCGTCACGGCTATCTCCTTCGCCACCTTGGCTTACAAAGGCGGCTCCAGCTTTGGGATCGACTTCCGCGGCGGCGGTATGGTTCATCTTGAATTAAAGCAGGGCAAAAATATTGCCGATTCGGATCTCGATGCTGCACTCAAAGGATTAAAATTGGACAATGGGCAGCCAATCGGCAGCTATTACCCACAGCGTAAAGGCAGCGCCACGGGTGGTGATGTCATTGCTATTCGTTGTGAATTTGAAGCCGGACCGACGATCGAGACAGCCGTCAAAGCCAAATTTGGTGACGCCATCTTAGGTGGCCAAACTGAACGCGTTGGAGCTGTGATTGGAAATGAGTCAGCAAAGACCTCTCTCATTGCCTTGGCTGTAGCTCTTGTCTTCATTTTCCTCTACTTGCTTATTCGTTACGAGTTCGCCTTTGCTCTCGGTGCCGTTGTCGCCCTAGCTCATGACGTGCTGATGGTTCCTGGACTTTGCGTGTTGTTCGGTCAGGAGCTGAGCCTCATTCACGTGGGTGCCATGCTGACCATTGCCGGTTACTCCATCAATGATACCATCGTCGTTTTTGACCGTATTCGTGAGACTATCCAGCGCGGTGGTTCTGGATCGATCCGAGATTTGATGAATGAGGCTATCTGCAAGACCCTCAGCCGTACGCTCCTCACCGGACCGACTGCTCTGGCTCCGATGATCGTCCTCTTGTTCCTAGGCAATCCTGCCATGCTTGAGTTCGCGGTGCCGATCACGATCGGTGTTGTTCTGGGCACTTATTCCTCCATCTTCATCGCTAGCCCTCTCGTTCTCTGGTATGCGACGAAGACTGGTCAGAGTCTCAAGCGCAAGGTCCTTGATACTCATGAGCAGGCTCAAAAGGCCGCTGCTGCGGTGGCCGCTGCCAAGACGGTCTAGTCTTCCAGCCCTGATCGAATTCCCAAGGGTCATGCCTTCGCCGGTGTGACCCTTTTCTTCAGAGACCTTTTGAGCGTCGTCGTCCTGCCCTCAAGAACGGTGCACGTTTTCATTCTTATGCTGCTAGCAGCTCAACTCCAGGATCATTTAAATTCTCATTGCTGAGGATGACGATCATTCCCGTGATGGCCCAATGACTGAGCCTTTGGGGTCGAAGAGAAGACAGCACGCTTCCGTGCCATCAGGCGCTGCATAGCGGCCTGATCTGGAGCCAAGACAACGGCAGCAGACTTTTGATGGACGATCTTCAAATCATTCCAGTAGAATTGAGCTGCCACCCCGCTCCCTTATTTTGAAGGCGCTTCATCTTCTCGATGGGCGCCGAAGGAAGGTTGTCGAGCTTCATAGTTTGGCGGTCGAAGTCTGGCATGTGGATTAGCACTTTTCGCAGCTTCCAAAAGAATTGAACAAGGATGCGGTCGGCCACTGCATCATCCGCAGTGCTCGTGGAGCTGGGCAAGGGTTTGCATCAGATGAGAAAAAGGTCATTTAACGGATTTGAGCGAACTTTGCGCCCTTTTTTGTTCAATTGAGCACTTTTTGGGATGCTATTTGGCCTTGCCAGCCAAAGCAGAGCCGCTAGGCTAAAGTTGCTAAATGCACCCACAGACCAGCATGGAAGACAACAAAACTAACGAAAAGGAGGCCACCGCTTTGGACCTAAAGCAGATCAAACAGATCGTTACCCTGATGGCAGAGAACGACCTCACCTATTTTAATTTTGAAACTGACAGTTCCAAAGTCGAACTCCGCCGCGGGTCCGACTTTCAGGCTGCGAAAGAATTGCTGAAGCATCTCCCCATGGGTTCCAATGCCCCAGCTCAGATCTCCTACACTGCCCCAGCCGCGGCGGCTGCCGGCCCAGCACCGGCAGTTTCATCAGCTCCTGCTGCCACCACTGAACCAGTCGGCCCAACCATCAATAGTCCTATGGTTGGGACTTTTTATCGCGCTGCCAGCCCGACTGATAAGCCCTTCATCAGCATTGGTGACTCGGTCGATGAAAATAGCAATGTTTGCATCATTGAGGCCATGAAGGTTATGAATGAGATCAAGGCTGAGCTGCGTGGAACCATCGCCCGCGTTTTGGTCGAAGACGGAAAGCCAGTCCAATACGGCCAACCGCTCTTTGAGCTCAAGGCCTAATAATGACCGTTGAGAGTGGAGATCCAGAAGACTTTCTGGTTCTACCTCTTTTCCCAGCGTCTATCTGCCCATATCCCTCATTCTTTTAGCCTTCAGTCACTTGCTCCATGTTTAAAAAAATCCTCGTCGCCAATCGTGGTGAAATCGCCGTCCGCATTATCCGAGCCTGCAAAGAACTCGATGTTAAAACAGTCGCTGTTTATTCTGAGGCTGACGTGGACTCCATGCACGTTCACCTCGCCGATGAGGCTATCTGCATCGGCCCAGGCCCGAGCAGTGAGAGTTATCTGAAGATCAGCCGCATTATCAGCGCTGCTGAGATTGCCAATGTGGACGCCATTCATCCTGGCTATGGGTTCCTTTCTGAAAAAGCTGAATTCGCCGATGTCTGCGAGCAGTGTAAAATCAAATTCATCGGCCCCAGCTCAGCGGTGATCGCCCGCATGGGTGACAAAAACTCCGCTCGAGCCACAGCTCTGGCCGCCGGCGTGCCGATCACCCCAGGATCAGACGGCATTATCCACACCGAAGAAGAAGCCTTGGAATGGGCGCGGAAGATTGGGTACCCAGTGATCGTCAAAGCCACGGCTGGTGGAGGTGGGCGTGGCATGAGGCCCGTTCTCAATGAAGCTACCCTCGGCTCCAGCTTCCAGGCTGCCTCTATGGAAGCTTTGAAATGCTTTGGTGACGGCTCCATGTATATGGAAAAGCTCGTTGATAAGCCGCATCATATCGAGTTTCAGATCGTGGCAGATAGCCTCGGGAATGTGGTCCATCTTGGCGAGCGCGACTGCTCCATGCAGCGTCGTAATCAGAAGATCATCGAAGAGTGTCCGAGCCCGAAAATGAGTCCTGAATTGCGCAAGAAAATGGGAGACGCAGCCGTGGCTCTTTGCAAAGAAATCGGTTATGAGAACTGCGGCACGATCGAGTTTCTCGTCGATAATAACCGCAAAGATTTCTATTTCATGGAGATGAACACCCGTATTCAGGTGGAACACCCGATCACGGAAGAAGTTTATGGTTGTGACTTGATCAAGGAGCAGATCCGTATCGCTGCTGGCTTGCCACTCAGTGAGCATGTTCTGAATGCTCAGTCTCGTGGCCACAGCATCGAATGCCGAATCAACGCCGAAGACCCATCCCGTAATTTCGCCCCCAGCCCGGGCAAGATCAATCTCTGGTACACTTCGGGTGGCCGCGGTGTACGCGTGGATAGCCATGTTTATTCAGGTTACGAGGTGCCACCTTATTATGACTCAATGATCGCCAAGCTCATCGTCACAGGAGCCACGCGGGAGATCGCCATCAGCCGCATGCGTCGTGCCCTGGGTGAGTTCGTCGTCGAAGGCATCAAAACCACCATCCCGCTGCAAAGTAAGATCCTCACGACCGGTGACTTTCAAAGCGGTAATTACGACATCACCTGGGTGGAAAACTTCCTCCGCCAAGAGGGCGTTAAGGCGTAGAGCTTCGTTTTCTCATTCATAGCCCGTTCCTCGCGAAGCGCGGAGCGGCGGTTTTTTTATGTTCACTAAACTAATCCATCTGCGCTAGAATGAATCTTTATGAACCTCCTCCTCGTTGAAGATGATCCTGAACTTGGTCGCCAGATGGTTGGTTGGATGTCTGATGCAGGACATGCTTTGAGGTGGGATGAAAAGGGAATGCCGGCACTGGAATGGCTGAAGAACCATGAATGTGATGCCGTTATTTTAGATGTAGGATTGCCGGATATCGATGGCTTCACGCTTGTAGAGCATTTGCGTGCAGAGGGGATGACTACACCAGTGCTTTTCTTGACGGCGCGGGCCAGTGTCGCGGATCGTGTGCGCGGATTGGCCTCGGGTGGGGATGATTATTTGACGAAGCCTTTCGCCGCAGAGGAGCTCCTTGCTCGAATGGATGCGCTGCATCGGCGTGCGACACATGCACAACCAGCTCAAAGGAAGATCGGGAATTGCCGTCTCGATCCTGTGAAGCGTCGCATCATCAGTGAGTCAGATACAGTCGAACTGCAGCCCCGAGAGTGGACCCTTCTGGAGGTGCTGATGAATCATGAGGGGCGGATCATGCCCAAGCAGTTTCTTCTGGAGCAAGTTTGGGATATCCGCTTTGATCCTGGCACCAATGTGGTAGACGCTATGATTTGCCGATTACGCCGGAAATTGGAGATTCCCGGCTGCGACATCCACATCGAAACCATCCGAGGGAAAGGCTATGTTTTCAAATCTGTGGCCTGAAAAAATGCCCTCCCAGTGGCGCTTGTCACTGCTCATGGGTCTGATTGTGGGAAGCAGTATTGCTCTGACGATTTTATTGGTGCGAGCCGCTGTGAATCAGGATCTGCGGCGGGCGGATCAGGCCGTCATCTTGGACGATCTGGTGGGGTATGCCGCCATTTATGCTCACACTGGACTCCGAGGTGTGCAGGATGTCTTTTCTGCTGGTCAACACGCAGACAGCAATGGGATTCGCATCATGGATCAGGCTGGACACATTCTTTATGAGCAGATGTCTGAGGCTATGCGGGACTATCCATGGCCCATAGTGGCCCCTACGGATCTGCACAAACGTGGGGATACCCAGCAGTCTGCGATTGCGTTTGATACGGCTCCTTATCATTTGAGTTTGGGCGCCATTCGCCTGCATGATGGAAATACGCTTTGGTTCGGGCGCTCGAGTGTCGAAGCCGAGCGCTACCTTAGCAATATTCAGAATCATTTATGGTTAGCCGGTATTATGGCTGGACTGGTGGCCATGCTGCCAGTGCTGTGGTATTCGTATGACGTGATCCACCCGATCAAAGCATTCACCGCTAGTGCTAAGCGCCTGCATTTGCCAGAAGGTGAAGTTCGTCTGATCGCACCGACGGCTATTCCTGAGCTGAAAACATTGGCTTCGGTGATCAATGCGGGTTTGGATCAGATTCTTAGTCTGACTCGTGAACTTCAGTCCACGAATGATCAGTTGGCTCATGAGCTGCGCACGCCGTTGGCGCGAATTCGTGGGAATCTAGAGGCATTACATGATCATACGGATAGTCCATTGGCGGAGGACGCTGCCGCACGCAGTTTGGAGGAGATTGATCGCGCGGCGCAGCTCGTTCAGTCCATTCTCACCATTCGTGCAGGTGACCATGGCGCTTTGCGATTGCATCGTCAGGCCACACCTGTCAGCGATCTTTTAGAAAAGCTAGTCGATCTATTTACGCCAGCTGCTGAGGATCGTGGCCTCAAGCTAAGCGTCGTGCCGGGACTCGATCTGATGCTCAATGTGGATCGTGAGTTGCTGACACAAGCGGTAGCCAATTTATTGGATAATGCGCTGGCTTATACGCCTAAAGGTGGTGGCATTATTGTTCACTGGCATGGAGAAGGCACGGGGGCAGTGATTTGTGTGGATGACACCGGTCCCGGGGTCCACCCCGAGGAGATGCATATGATATGGGAGCGCTACAATCGCGGTAGTGCTGCCATTTCGAGGCATCCTGGAATTGGTCTAGGACTTAGCCTAGTGCGGGCGATTGCCACTGCGCACTCCGGAATGGTGGGCGTGAATAATCGTGAACTCGGGGGAGCCAGCTTTTGGATCAGATTGCCGCAGGGTGTCTGAGGAACATGCTAGAGCCTCACTTTGAATTCATCTTTGTCCGTCAGTCTTTCTGCAAAGGCAACCAGGAGCTGGATCACACTTTCTATATCCCGCAGGTCGGCCATTTCGACCACACTATGCATGTAGCGTAGTGGTAGGGAAACGAGCGCGCTAGGAATGCCATGTTGCTGGGTGAAAATCACGTCGGTATCAGTGCCCGTGAATCGTGAGGAGGACTCATGCTGGATAGGGATGTTCTTTTTTTCTGCGACATCAATGAGCCTCTGAACGATTTCAATGTGATTAGCACTGCCGTGAGTCAGGCTGGGGCCGCCACCGAGTGTGACTTCGCCATAGCGCTTCATGTTTACGGTTGGTGTATCGGTGGCATGGGTGACATCTAGGACGATAGCTAGATCTGGCATCAAACGATGAGCAACCATCTTGGCTCCATTGCCACCGATTTCTTCCTGCACCGCATTGACAGCGATGAGGGTGGAAGGAACGCGTTTCTTGCCTTTGCTGAGTCGAGCCATAACTTCGGCGATGATGAAGCCGCCGACTCGATTGTCCAAGGCACGACCGAACAAACGATGGGGTCCAAGTTCCTCCACAGTGTCGGAATAAACGGCCGGATGCCCAACTCTGATGCCAGCCTTGGCGACTTCTTTGTCGTTGCTGGCTCCGATGTCGATCCAGAGCTCATGCACTTTGGGTGCCTTTTCATTCTCACGATCTTCGCGGATGTGGATGGCGATGTTTCCAATGATGCCGCGCACAGTTCCTTTATCACCGAGGATATCCACGCGGCGTCCACGCGCTGTCGCGGCATCGCTTCCACCGACCCGATCGACGCTGAGAAAGCCTTCTTTGGAAATGTATTTCACCATGTAGCCGATCTCATCCGCATGCGCCTCAAACATGAGGCGTTTGGGCTTTTTGCTGGACCCTTCTAGGGTGGCCCAGGCGGTGCCATAGGCATCACTTTCGACGCGATCAGAGAACTGGCGGGTGTAATCCACCCACTTGCGCTGACCATGGAATTCAAAGCCAGTCGGGCTTGGTGTGCAGAGGAGATCAAAGAGAAATTTTTTGGAAGCTGGGGTCATGGTCGGTCAAGGGAAAGGCTATTTTTCAATGCGGTAGAGTGCTTTATCAGTGCGCAAATAAAGCGTGTGATCGACGGCTACTGGGCTGGCCATGAGGGAGCCATCTAGGGTGTTTTGAGAAAGAATTTTGAAGGTCTTTTCAGCTGCAATGACGGTGACCACTCCTTCACGGCTGGCGAAGTAAATTTTCCCCTCTACGACAATGGGCGAGGCACTGAACTTTCCGCCTAGCCGCTCGCGATAGTGAGCCTCTCCAGTTTTAGGATCAATGCAGCTAACGATGCCGCCATCATCGATGTAAAAAAGTAAACCATTGGTTAGAACGGGTGAGCACATCTTGGGCGCGTTCTTGTTATTTCTCCAGGTAATCTCAGGTGATTTAAGGCCTTTGTAGTTGAGAGCGATGACTTGTGATTTTCCAAAGCTAGTGCTGATATAGACACGTTCAGCATCGGCCACTGGGCAGACGCTCATGGAAAATCCAAGGCCCTCATAAGCTACTTTCCAGAGTTCTCTGCCCGTCTCTGGCTCGTAGCCGTAAACCCAATCAGCGGCAGGGCTGACGACGACTGGCTGCTCATTCATGGTGACCATGAGTGGCGTGCCATAAGCTTTTCGTTGTTGTGGGCGTGGGTCCATGCTGCCGCTGCGGGCTGTCTTCCAGGCGACCTTTCCTGTGTTGATATCAAAGGCGGCGATGAATTGATGATCGCTGCCGTCAAAGTGGATGATGAGATGGTTACCATGCAGAATAGGCGTGGAGCCGGGACCGTTTTCATGCATGATGTGTAGCTCCTGATTTTTCCACAAGATTGCCTGGTTAGACGTATCCATGCAGATGGTGCCAAAACTACCAAAATGGGCGTAGAGACGGCCTGCTGCAAAGATGGGGCTGGGAGAGGCATAGCTGTTTAGGGTATGTGCCCACTGCGGATCCTTGACATTCAGAACTTCAAGGTCATGCAGAATCTCGCCGCTGAGTTTCTCGACGCAGAGAACGTGAAGGCTGACGGATTCTAGAACGGTCAAAGGTTGGTCACCTGTGTTGCTAGCAAGTTTGGTTTTTGCCTGATCGGTGCTGGCGGTTTTTTCGATCGCGGTGGTTAGCCACAGATGATCGCCGACGACGATGGGTGTAGAGTGACCACGCCCCGGGAGTTCCTTTCTCCAGTGGACCCCACTCGTCTCGCTCCACGTTTCTGGTAGTCCTTTGGCTGAACTAATCCCCTGAGCGCCTGACCCGCGCCATTCAGGCCAGTCCTGAGCTTGGGTGATCTGAGTGGCGGCTAAAAGAAATGTGAGAAACAGAGGCTTCATGGTCATGAGGATTCTTTGCACAGTTAGGGTCCTATCTCGGCGCGTTTACGACGGTAGTCGTCCCGCAGGCGTTTTAGCGAGGCTGGGATATCCGCGTCGTCCATTTCGGGTAGTGGTTCGCCCTTTTGAATGCGTTGCAGTTCTTTTTGGATGAAGGGCAGATCATCAAGTCGGACTTTTTCCAAAGCTGCACTGGCCTCGTTCTGCACCGCAGTCTGGTATTCAGCGTTGAGCTTTGCAACAGGAGCGGCTGCGGGCAGCTCGATGGGCTTTGACGTGGGTACACCAGTAGATTCAGGCAGCATGGGGGCATCGGGCAGCTTGCCCAAGACCTCTGCTGGAATAGCAGGTTCTTCAATGGCCGAATCTTGGTCACCAATGATGATTTTATCTTTGAGCAGGTATGAAACAAAGAGGATGCCTGCCGCCACGCCAAAGATCATGAGATGTAAGCTAGCCCTCAGGCAGGCCCAAAGGAAGTCGTCTAACTTTTTAGCAAAGCTGGGCTGGGCACGCTGAACGGGCGTGGGTGGACGACCCTGAGCATAGCGCGGTGGCGCGGTCAGGCTTGGTGCGGAGGGCTCGGCAGCTGGGACGATTGCTGGGGATGCGCCAGGAACGAGCGCTGGTAGTGCCTTTTGTTTTTCAGAGCGCAATGCGCTGATGAGCGCCTCTTTCACTTCAGCCGCACTGGTGAAGCGCCGTGCAACTTCAGGGTGAACACAGCGGCGGATGACCGCCGCAAACGTTGGAGGTAGATTCCGCGATACGCGGGCATTCTCTGGCAGTGGTTCTTTGCCGAACATTTCATGAAGAACGGCACCTAGAGCATAGAGGTCGTCTTCTAAAGATGATTGGGCTTCATGCAGCCACGAAAGTTCGCCAGTTTCATTCTCAGCCATGCCGATACCCGTAAGTTTCATCTGCCACTCGTGCTCTACGAGCAGGGTGCGTGTATTCAGAGCACCATGAATGGTGTTGTTCTCATGAATTAAACTTAACGCATCGCAAAGTTGTAGCGCCAAGGTGTAGGCTAGTTTTGGAGTGATTTGTCGCTCGTGGATTAGATCGCGCAGTAGGCGCCCGTCCACATGCTCAGTAATCAAATATAAATGGCCTGTATGCGTGCGGCCAAAGTCATAGACAGCGACAATTCGAGGATGAACTAATCGAGCTCTGGATCTGAGTCGCTCCATGAGACGGGTGGCGGCCTCTGCCGCTGGCTCTGTCAGCACCCGAATCATGACTTGGCGGTCTAGGGCAGGTTGCCGTGCTTTATAAACTGCACTTTCGGTCTCCTCCTGGATTTGCTCTTGGATCTCGTATTGCAGCAGACTATTCCCCAGCTCTTCAACTGAGGGAAAGACGGACGAAAGCGGTTCAGGCATAAGCAGTGTGAGCTAGCTCTTTTTCGCGGCTATCCCTTCACTTGGCAAGCTCGTATCAATGTGCATATCGACGACCACGTTTCAACGGTCGTCGAATGAATGCAATCGCCGCGTTTTGCGCTATAGAGCAGCAACAATGGCTGCGCCGATTTCTGCGGTATTCACTTTCCGTGTGCCTGAGGCACCACTGAAAATGTCACCTGTGCGCAGGCCATTATCGATCACTTTCTTGACCGCGTTTTCGATAGAAACGGCTTCTGTCTCCAAGCCTAGCGAGAAACGCAGCAGTAGTGCCACGGAGAGAATCTGGGCGATTGGGTTGGCAATACCCATGCCAGCGATGTCAGGGGCGGTGCCGCCGCTGGGCTCAAAGAGACCGAAATAGAGACCATCTCCCTTAGGTTTACCAAGGCTGGCGCTGGAAAGCATGCCAAGACTGCCGCAGATCATGGCCATCTCATCACTCAGGATGTCGCCAAACAAGTTTTCCGTCACAAGCACGTCGAAGCTTTTGGGCGCTTTGATTAGCTGCATGGCGGCATTATCGACATAAAGATGAGCGAGAGTGACGTCTGGATACTCTTTGGCTACCTCGATCATCGTTTCACGCCAGAGGACGGAGTTGGTCAGCACATTGGCCTTGTCCACGCTGGTGACGTGCTTGCGGCGCAGTTGTGCGGCTTTGAAGGCGACATGGGCGATACGGACGATCTCGCTCTTTTTATAAACCATGGTGTCGATCACCTCGATGTCACCATCAGGTAAAACGGTGCGGCTTTTTGGCTGGCCAAAATACATGCCACCAGTGAGTTCACGAACGCAGAGAACATCAAAGCCACCTTCCACTAGATCGGCACGGATTGGAGAGGAACTGGTCAGGGCTGGGTGGCAAATACCGGGGCGCAAATTGGCAAAGAGTCCGAAATGCTTGCGCAGAGGCAGAAGAGCACCGCGTTCTGGTTGCTCGTTAGGTGGGAGTTTTTCCCATTTGGGACCACCGACACTGCCGAAAAGGATCGCATCGCTTGCTTCACAGGCAGCAATGGTCTCAGCTGGCAAGGCTTTGCCCACGGCATCAATGGCTGCGCCACCGACGAGTTGGTGATTGTAGGAAAAAGAAAGACCCGACCTGCTGGCGACGACGTCAAGGACTTTGATGGCCTCAGCCATGACTTCTGGACCGATGCCATCACCGGGTAGGACTGCGAGATTGAAAGAGCGACTCATTGTAGGGCTGCTTTTATGGACGCAGATCGTTTCTTGGGCAAGAGCGGAGTCAAAGATACATATTGAGCATTTGCGAGAGGTGCTGGGTCAAAGACAATAGTGAAAACAAGGCATGTCCCTTTGAACGCTTTATATTTTAGAATTGCCTTTGTTTAAGGATGTCAATACGCTGTCACTACAATTATGAAAATATTGCCCCCCTTCATTCTGATGATCTGTTTCAGCCTACAGCTGAGTATGATCTGTGGTTGGAGCCAAGATGTTCAAACCATCAAGGACGTTAATAAGACCTCCTTAGAGCCAAGTCTGACTGATAATGAGGACATGGTTGCGGTCGGGAATCGGCTCTACCTCGCTACGGATGATGAGGTTGTCGGTTCTGAATTGTGGAGCATGAATGTGGCCGGGAAATTGAATTCCCCGCAAGGTTTGTTTCTCAATTCTGCAGGAAACGTTTTCATCGCAGATACAGGAAATCATACGGTCCGAGAATTCAACGTAGCTGCAGGATCCATCACAACGCGATTGGGTCAGGCAGGCCGATCAGGCTTTGCCAATCGTATTGGTTTGGCGACGGTTCTTTCTTCACCGAAGGCTATTGCTTTTGATAGCTCAGGAAATTATTTTGTCGCAGACACAGTCAATCACGTGATTCGTAAGGTCACACCTGCGGGAATTGTATCGGTCTTTGCGGGCACGGCGGGACAATCAGGTTCTGATAATGGTAGTGCTAACACACGTTTTAATTCTCCAGAAGGTATCGGTATTGATGGTGGCGGCAATATCTTCGTTGCAGATACGGGCAACCATCTGATTCGAAAAATCACAAGCGCAGGCGTGGTCTCAACTTTTGCTGGCGGAGCGGGAGTTGTTGGATCGACGGATGATTCTGGGACTGCGGCTCGATTTTCTTCACCACGGGGTATCGCTGTCAGGTCTTCATCAGGAGAGGTTTTTGTTGCCGATACCGGCAATCACACCATTCGCCGAATCAGCGGTGCTGGCGCAGTGACTACCCTGGCAGGTGCTGCGGGGGCCAGCGGCGTAGCAGACGGCACCGGATCCGTAGCAAGGTTTTCTAATCCTGAGACTCTTGCCTTGGGCGGCGGCAGTAATCTGTTTGTCGCAGACACTGGGAATCATACGATTCGTCAACTGGTGACTACGACAGGTGTGGTCACGACTCTTGCGGGTTCCGCGGGCGCTTCTGGATATTTAAATGCGACTGGAACCTCGGCTCGCTTCAATGCTCCCGCAGGGATTGCGGCTGACGGCCTGAACAATGTTTATGTGGCAGACACTCAGAACCATGTGCTTCGCAAAGTGACCTCTGCGGGTGTGACAACGACGATTGTGGGTGTTCCAAATAATTTGGGTGGTGATGATGGCGTCGCTAACAGCGCTGCACTTGCTTTGACGCCATCGGTTGTCAAAGATATCTTGCCTGGAAGTCAGGGATCGGAGCCTAAAAGTCTTATTGCTGTATCTTCGGCCACCATCCCTGGGTCTCTCTTTTTTACCGCTAAAGATGCGGAAGGTAACATCGACCTATGGAACAGTGATGGGACTGCAAGTGGCACCAAGATGGTTCAGGACATTCCATATGATCTTGGCCAAGGGCCTGAAAAATTGACCAGCGTTAATGGCAATCTCTATTTCGAGGGTTTTGATAACACAAACGGCAAGGAATTGTGGAGAACAAAAAGGACGAGTGGAGGAGTTCTTGATGGAGCTGTTCTGGCCTTGAACCTCAATGCTGGTAGTCAAGGCAGTGAAATAGACAATCTCGTTTCTTTTAATTCCAGTTCGCTCATTTTAACCGCAACTAGGGGGGCTACGTTCGGGAGTGAATTATTCAACATTCCTTCCACGGGATCAATTCCAACGGACCCAGGGCTCGGTGTGCCACCTGCTACGTTTGAAGGAGCTCCTTGGAGCTTCCGTGATCTAAGGGTTTTTGGAGGTAAACTTTGTTTTGTTGCGACAGGTATTAATTCAGATGGTGATCCAGTTGGAACGGAATTGTTTAGTGCTGACGTTGCTTTCAAAGAATTGTCTTTGGTCGAAGACATCGTGATCGATGCGGCCAGTTCGGATCCTACTCAGCTAACCATCTCAGGATCGCCCACCTCAGGAACACTTTTTTTTGTGGCAACAACGGTGAACGAAGGCCCAGAGTTATGGTCAACGAACACTGCTCTTGATGCGGATAATACCAGCTTGGTTAAGGATATATATTCAGGTTCAGATTCATCCAACATTGAGAATCTAACGCCGATTGTCGTATTGAGCGGAACGGCACCGTCTAATCGTGTCATATTTACAGCGACTGATGGCTCAGTAACAGGTAAAGAGTTATGGCAAAGTGATGGCACGGCAGATGGCACTCTGCTGCTGAAAGACATGACTCCAGCAGAGACAAATGGCGGAAACTCAGTGTTATCCAATTTTGTCAACCTAGGTCCTAATTTGGTTGTTTTCACTCAAGAAGTGAATGGGCAACTGATCCTTTGGCGCACGGATGGCACGACAAACGGCACGGTGGAAATTGAAGATTTTGTGATTGAGCCTGGTCGTGATGATGAGCCCGTTGGGACTGCCGTTGCTTTTAGAAAGCCCACGGTCATTGGTAACACCCTTTATTTCATGCTTGGAGATGACCAGCTCTGGAAAACAACGGGAGCAAGTGATGCAACGACGGTTCGAGTCCAAAGGTTCCGTCAGGCAACAGCAGGATCGGGAAGTCGAAATTTCATCCAGTTAGCAGATGGTCGCGTTGCTTTTTCTAGCTTTTCAGGTGCCCAAGGTAGAGAGCCATGGATAACGGATGGAACAGACAATGGAACCGCGCTCCTTGATAATATTGCCTCGGGAACGGAAAGTTCGAATCCGACAAACTTTACCTCAGGAAGTAGCGGGCGCTTCTTCTTCACCGCTAGTCCGACAGGGACAACGAGCGAGTTGTACGTCGTGAATGGAAACACGGTGGAAATGTTGAAAAAAATCAATGATTCAGGAGACTCTTCGGTGACGGACTTGTATTGGAATCCGAATACATCTTTAACGCAGGCTCTCAGCATTGATCCGACACTCTATTTTTCTGCCAATGACTCGAGTGTGTCCACCCCAAACAAAGAGCTGTGGAAATCAAGCGGCGTTGTTGGAAATGCGGTTAAGGTCAAAGAAATCAATACAAATTTAGAGAGTTCCTCAGATCCCAATGGTTTTACCGCCATCGGAACGACCGTTTATTTTGCAGCTACGGGTCCTAATCTTGGACGTGAACTTTACAAAACGAATGGCACCGAAGCTGGAACCGTGCAGGTGAAGGATATTAACAATGGGGGCACTAATTCCTCAAACCCAAAGGAATTCGTGGTAGGACCTGGGAATAAATTGTTTTTTGTAGCGACGGGCCGGTCAATCAATGATGCCATACAAAACACGGGTCGGGAAATCTGGGTGAGTGACGGGACAGATCTAGGCACAAAGGCTCTTAAAAACATCAACCCTCTAGAAGGAGACGCTATCGATGATACTGCCTTTACGGATTTGACGCCGAAAGCCTATCTCACGGTTGTGGGCAATCTGCTGTATTTTGTGGCTGATGATGGAACCCACGGTAAGGAACTATGGCAGTCCAGTGGTTCGGAAGCTGGAACCAAAATGGTCAAAGATCTTAATACGGTGGAGTTTACTGGATCTAATCCCACTGAACTGCGAAATGTGAATGGGAAATTATTCTTCTTGGCCGATGACGGCATTAATGGCCGAGAGCTTTGGACCCTTGGCACGACAGGGCCAATCATGGTTAGCACCGGCTCTCGCACAGGGTTGGTTACTGGAGCAGGCTCAGCCAACATTCAGCATTTGACCGTCGTGAATGATGTGGTCGCTTTTGCTGCCAACGATGAATTACTCGGACGCGAAATCTGGATGTCGAATGGCACAACCGCGGGGACCCGCATCCTTTCGGATTTTTTACCGGGAGGCAATTCATCCAATCCCTCCAGTCTTTTTGCCTTCAAAGCGAACCTGATTTTTTCCGCCGCAGACGCGGCTCTTGGTGATGAACCCAGACTTGCATTCGTTGCGCCCAAGATTTCCATTGAATATCCTACGACGGTTTCATTGCCAAGCGATGGCTCTGCTCAAGTCGATTTCACGCCTAATCCGGTGCCTCCTGTTGTCTTTGGTCAGAGTTCCACCCTGAGTTTAACGATTAAAAATAGCGGTATTAATAATTTGAGAAATGTGACGGCTCTCATCAGTGGTCTCCATGCGGCTGAATTCACGGTCACTACGAAGCCGCCGACTACTATCGCAAACACGGAAACTCCTAGAGTGGTCGTGACCTTCAAGCCAAAGGAAGGTGGTGAGCGTGTGGCCAAACTGACGGTTCTAAGTTCGGACCCTGACATTCCTTCGTTTGTGATTCATTTGTCCGCGGATTGCAGCAAAGAAACGACGGTAATAGCCCAGCCTGCATTTGCTCACTTTGTCAAAGTCGGAACGCCTGTTACCCTTTCTGCTTCTGCGGTTTCCGCAACACCCAAGCCATTGGTTCTTCAGTGGCGCAGAAATGGCACAGCTGCGCTGGGTGCGGTCACAAACCCGCTGCTTCTCAATGCTGCTTTAACCAATGCGGGAATCTATACCGCCCAGTTTATCAATTCGACTCCGGCAACCTTGCCAGGCACTGGCACAAGTGACCCTGCCCATCTTGCGGTCGTTGAAGATTTTTCACCTGCACGAATCCAAGCCATCCGACAGGGTGCGGCAACAAGCACAACGATTATCGAGGTGAAAGCGGCAAGTAGCGCCACAACCCTGCCTCTGCGCTATCAATGGAAAAGATCTGCGGACAGCAATCTCACGAACCCAGAACTGCTGGTGAACAGCACGCCGTCAGCGGTCACAAAATTCAAAAACGTGACGACAGCAAAGCTTACCATTACTGGGGCTGCCGCAGCGGATAGCGGATACTATTTCTGTGAAGTCACCGAATTCGACTTTGACGGTATCCCAGCAAATGACCGTGTTCTGATCGGTGGAACAACGGAATTGAGGGTCTTTACTGCACCTCCTGCCGTGACGCCTGTTCAAACTTTGCCCATTGGGGTTGTTGGGGTGAATTACTTTTATCAGATCAGTGTGGACGCTGACCCGACCAAGGCACCCACAACGTTTACTGCCAAGACTTTGCCAGCGGGGCTTAAAATCGATGCCAAGACAGGGATCATCAGTGGCGTCCCGACGAAGGCTAGTGTGACCAATCTTCTGATTGCGGCGACGAATGGTGTCCTACCAAATCCAGCGGGTGTTTCCGTGACTCTGACCATTGTCGATGTGCCGACTGGTTTGGATGGCACCTACACGGGTCTCATTGATCGTGAACCCAATTTGAATGAGAATCTGGGCGGACGTATCGATCTAACCGTGACCAAGGCGACGGGTGCTTTCTCCGGCTCTCTAACCATGGGCGTTCTTAACCACAAGTTTACCGGTTGGCTTGGCTTCGGCATCAGTTCCTCGCCCACGCCTTCAGCTATTCCTCCTTATACGGCCATTGTCACCGTATCCCGAGGGCTGATCTTGGCGCCGCTCACACTCACGTTTACCATTGACGATAGCGCCAAGAATCTTCTCTCGGGGCAGGTCACTGCGTCTACTGCTACTGGCACAGTGACAGCAACCGTGAGTGGGTGGAAGCAGATTCGAAAAGCAACGCCAACTGGTGATTCAGCTTTTGCCTATGCTGGGCTTTACAACTTTGGCATCCAGTTGCCAGCTCAAGTCAATTCTGCAGCCAATCCGAATATCGCTAACCCAATTGTTCCTCAAGGCAACGGTTACGGTAGTTTTACAGTCGCAGCGGCAGGAACACTGACGATGGCAGGTCGCACGTCAGATGGGGAGACACTCACAGGTGGAACTTTTGTTGGTCCAACGGGACAAGTGCTCTTCCTCCAAAATCTTTATGCGACTTCTCGAAGAGGTTCTATTCACGGTCTGCTTCAGTTAGACACGGGTTTATCATCAGACCTTGCTGATACGGCGGATAATACTTTGACCAGCACTCGGCTTGATTGGGTGCGTCCTGCAAATCCTGCAGCCGTCTCCGCGACAACCACTACGCGCAGCTATCGCGCTGGTTTTGGCTTATCTGGCACACCTGTTCCCACTCCAATCGAATTGGAAGCTTTTGGCGGGCGCTATGTGCCACCAACCACACTTTTGAAAATCAGTGGCGCACCCGCTGCGACGCCGATCCCAACCACGGCAAATGCTAAAGTGGTCTTAACGCAAGGTGGTCTCACTTCTAATTTCCCATCTGGGCCCAGTGCATCATTGAATCCTGATCTAGATGTAGCTGTAACTGCCACCAATACGATTGTTGTCGTCGCTAGCAATCAGGCAAAGACGGGTATCACTCCCAACCGCACGACTGGGGCCATCTCAGGCAAGTTCTCTCTCTCAGATCCAAATGCGAGAACGGTGGCTCCACTAACGCCGAACCCAATTTTGCGTGCAGTCACCTTCCAGGGACTCATTGTTCCAAATAACGTGGCAAATACCCATGAAGGAGTGGGGTATTTCATGCTGCCGCAACTTCCTACAGCCGACAATGCCACCTTGGTCACGACGACACCGATTCTCTCTGGCAAGATGGTCTTCAAGAAGCTGCCATGATCGCGTGCAGGGTTGATCGATCCTTGTTCTATGATGATGGTCTGTTCCTGCCTATGGTTTGTCGTGATTTTGACCAAGATCGACCACTGGAGTCTCGCCATCCCATGGATTGCCTATCCATTCTGGATGTTTTCGGTCTCTAGCAGTCGTGATTTTCGCACTCATGCTGACGGATCCTAGCGCTCGTTATTTGCTGCTTTTTGATGGCGTCTGTCATCTATGCGCAGCTTCGGTTCAGTTTGTGTTGCGGCATGATCAGAGTCGCCTCATTCACTTCTGTTCCATCCAGTCAGAGCACGGATCTAAGCTGTATCGTGAGCAGGGGCTAGATCCTGCTAAGCCGCAGTCCATGCTCTTTATTACTCCACAAGGGGTCTATTCAAAAAGTGACGCAGCACTTAAGCTCGCTGAAGTCATGGGGGGCACTGTGTCTTGGTTAAGCTTTCTGAAAGTCATTCCTCGTTACCTGCGCGATTTTGCATACACCTTCATTGCTACGAATCGCTACCGTCTATTTGGCAAAGCAGATCAATGCTGGCTGCCGCGTCCAGAATGGAAAGCGCGTTTTCTATCGTGAGGGGCTAAGCCCTGCGACTCCTACTACCTCACATCAGTTCTAGCAGGATGGTCCAACGGAGTGGTTTAAGCTAAAGCTTCTGGGTGTCGTGAACAAAAACGTGCACGTTTTCAGAAGTGTGCGTAAACTATGATCCCCATGGATCCACTGATTCAACTCCTCACTCTCAATTCCAACCGCTCTACGGCTGAGCTTGCTGGTATCCTTAGCCTTTCGGAAGACGAAGTTCGTCGTCGTATCGCCGCGGCGGAGGCAGATGGCACGATTCTGGGATACAACGCTGTGGTGGATCGTCAAAAGGCCGGTCAGAGTGGCGTCACGGCTCTTGTTGAAGTCCGAATCACGCCTGAGCGTGAAGGTGGCTTTGATCGTCTCGCCAAACGAATTGCTAAATTTGACCAAGTGCGTGAATGCTTTCTCATGAGCGGTGGTTATGACCTTGCCATCTTGGTGGAGGGCAAAGACCTGCTCGATGTGGCAAACTTTATTGCTGAAAAACTCAGCACTCTCGGTGGGGTGCTTTCCACCGCCACACATTTCCAGCTGAAAGCCTACAAGCAGGCGGGTTTCCTTGTCAATGCAGCCACTGACGAAGAACGTCTGCCTGTGAGCCCCTAGTCCCTGAGTCACCGTTTTTTGCCCAATCACATGGACTATCACAACAAACTTTGCACCCAGATTCGCGACCTTCCACGATCTGGTATCCGCGATTTCTTTGAGCTCGTCATTGGTCGTAGCGACGTCATTTCGCTCGGTGTCGGCGAGCCCGACAAATCCACTCCCTGGCCAATCCGTGAAGCCGTCATTCGCTCTTTGGAAAAAGGACAGACCAGCTACACTTCCAATCTTGGCCTTGAGCCGCTGCGTGTGCTCATCAGTGAGTATGTGGAGAAGCAATTCCGCGTCACCTACGACCCTAAAACGGAGATTCTTGTCACCGTCGGAGTTTCTGAAGCGCTCGACATTGCATTCCGGGCTGTTTTGAACCCTGGTGACGAAGTCATCTATCACGAACCCTGTTACGTCTCTTATTCACCTAGTATCAAAATGGCCTATGGTGTGCCTGTGGTCGTCGAGACGCGGGAGGAAAATCAGTTCGCCCTCATGGCTGCTGATGTGGAGAAAGCCATCACGCCGAAGACCAAAATCATCGCACTGAATTTTCCCACCAATCCGACTGGAGGCATCATGCCGCCGGAGGAACTGGAAAAGATTGCCGCACTTGCGGTGAAGCATGATTTGTTTGTCTTCACCGATGAAATTTACTGCGAGTTACTGTATGACAATCGCCAACACAAAAGCATCGTCGAGTATCCTAGCATGAGGGAGCGTACGGTGCTGCTGCACGGTTTCAGCAAAGCTTTCGCGATGACAGGTTGGCGGCTTGGTTACGCCTGTGCCCCAGCTCCGCTGCGTGAGGCTATGATGAAAGTGCATCAATACTGCATGCTTTGTGCCCCGATCATGAGTCAGATTGCAGGCATTGAAGCTCTTAAAATGGGCGCTTCAGCCTATGAAGAAATGCGTCAAAGCTACGAAATGCGCCGAAACATCATCGTCAGTCGTCTCAATGGCATGGGACTGCATTGCTTCAATCCAGGTGGCGCTTTCTATGCTTTCCCGGAGATTCGCAGCACCGGTCTGACGAGCAAGGAATTCGCCCTCGGACTACTAGAGAAAAAGAGCGTGGCCGTCGTGCCCGGAAATGCCTTTGGTGCTGCCGGGGAAGGCTTTGTACGTTGCTGTTACGCCACGGCTCCTGACTTAATCGTCAAGGCCATGGATCTGATGGAAGAGTTCGTGAACGAAGTGAGGAAGTGATTCCTTATTTCGCCACGTAATCGAAGACGCAGACTTTATCCAAGGTCGGCTTTAAGACGCTCACAAATTCAGCGTGGGCTGGGTGTGGTAGATACACATCCAGTCCGGCCTTATCGGCAAAGGTCACCAGGAAGCAGTGAGTGAAGCCATCATTTTTGCCTTCAGGGCTCACATTGTTACCCCACTCGAAGCCTTTGACTGTTTCCACCTTCTTGGCCAACTCGATGAAGGCTTTCTCCACGCCCTGCACTTGTTCAGGGGTGGCGGAGTCTTTGAATTTAAACAAAACAACGTGGCGGTAAGGTGCGTCAGCAGCAGGTGCGGTGGTCATAAGAAGGATAAAAGTAGTGAGAAAGAGCAGGGTTTTCATAAGGAATGGTGAGCCATTGACACTCGTCCAGCCAAGTTTTACAAACAAGTAGGAAAACGCGCGCTTGATCCAGCGCTGCTTTGCCTCAGAAATCTTGCGTAACTGCCGCACTGCCAGCACTCCACCATTTAGAGAGTCGGCCTTCTGGCACACCAGGAATCTGATCGTGATCGTAATGCGAGGTGTCGTTAAACAGGGTTAGACGTGCGCGGACAGGGCTTTTAAAGTCAACAATGTTCAAAGCCGCCGGATTCTGATCCAGATTATCTCGGTAACGACGCGGATCAAAGCCGAGTAAGGAGCTGAGTAGCAGGCGGATGGTCGCCTTATGCGAGATTACGGCAACTGTCTGACTTGGATGCGCGCGCACGATGTCCATCAGCACTGGTAAAGAGCGTGCTGTGACGGCCAGTCCGCTCTCGCCCCCCTGAGGCGCGAAGGTGTAGGGGTCTTCTTCCCAAGCGGCAGCTTCCTCGGGGAAAAGTTCATCCACTTCAGCACGCGTGTGCTGCTCCCAGCGGCCATGGGAGATTTCTTTGAGTCCATCTCTGGGCAGGATTTGCAGCCCGTGAGGTGCGGCCAGAATACGCGCCGTTTCCATGGTCCGGTCCAGAGGGGAAGCATAGATCGCGGCAATCTTTTCTCCCGCAAGGCGTTCAGACAGTTTGCCTGCCTGACGTCGACCTTCATCAGAAAGCGCCACGTTAGTAGCCCCCGCAAAGCGATCCTCAGCAGTCAAAACGGTGGCTCCATGGCGGATGAGAAAAAGACGGGTGGTCATGTCGGCAATGTGGGAGTCAAAGCTTTAGGTGCAAGCGCTTCAAATACTTTTGAAGGAACAGTGTCAGGGCTGGCACGCTGCCTGCGACATTTAGGCCATTCCCCCATTGAATCTACGCGATCCGTCCGCATTCATCTCATTCACCACCATGCCCACCATCCAGCCACGCCGCGCAGGCATTCTTGTTCCTGTTTTTGCCATACGCACAGACGACGATCTAGGAATCGGTGATACGGGAGGTGTTTGTGAGATGATCGATTGGGCTGCTGAAACCGGCTTGGGGTTCCTGCAATTTCTGCCCATCAATGCGACTGGCGGCGACAGTAGTCCTTACAATGCCATCAGCTCCATTGCTTTGGATTACCTCACCCTAGAGATCACCCCCATGGTCGTGCCCGAGTTGGAAGATAAGTTTTTCCGCACGACTTTACGATTCCTCGGCGGTGACGCCTTGCGTGAGGGACCTGTGCAATATGAGAAAGTTAGAAAGCTGAAAAATACGCTCCTGCGTCACGCCTTTGGTCGCTTAAACACGCTGCCGAATCGCTCCGCTGAATTTGTTGCTTTTTGTTCGGCAGAGGGCTCTTGGTTGGAGGAGTTCTGCCTTTTTCGCGTGCTGATGGACCTTCACGGGCATGAGGATTGGCCGAACTGGCCTCAGGAGATCAATAGCGGAGCGAAAGCCAAAGCTTGGTTGGCTGAGCAGCGCTCGATTCATGCTGCGGAGATTGATGGCAAGCTTCAATTTCACGCTTACGTGCAGTGGCTCTGCTTCAGCCAATGGAGGGCGGTGAGAACCTACGCCGCAGAAAAAAAAGTGAAGCTTATGGGAGATGTGCCCTTTGGTATTTCCTGGTGCAGTGCGGATGTGTTCTTCCAGCCGGAACAGTTCAATTTAGAGTGGTGTGGAGGTGCTCCACCCGAGACCTATTTTAAAGACGACTACTTTGTGCAGCGTTGGGGGCAGAACTGGGGGATTCCACTCTACCTCTGGGATGTGATGGAGGCGGATGGCTTTGGTTGGTGGCAGCGCCGTGTTCAGAAGCTGACCGAAATTTTTGACATTTTCCGCATCGACCATGTGCTAGGCTTTTACCGCATCTACAGCTTTCCCTGGCGGCCACAGCGGAATGGTGAATTCCTTCATCTCAGCGACGACGAAGCCCGTGCTCTCACCGGTGGGCGCTTGCCGCACTACATTGAGAACGACGACGACACGCCCGAGCATAAGGCCGCCAACTGTGCCGCAGGTGACAAATACCTGCGCATGATCTTGGCGGCCGCGTCTCCGCATGAAGTCGTGGCCGAGGATCTAGGCACAGTGCCGGACTACGTGCGTCCGCATCTGCTGGGACTGGGTGTGCCAGGCTTCAAAGTCAGTCACTGGGAGGAGGATGGTCATGGGCACGTTCAGCAGGGAAGGGATTATGATAACTGTGCCTTCACCACTTATGCCACGCACGATCATGAGCCGATGAAGACCCACTGGGAGCATCGCCGTCGCGACAGCCAGAGTCAGGATGAAGGTGACCGCTATCTCGGCAATAAAGAGCTACGCTTTCTCTCCGAATTCGCTGGGCTACCTGTGCAAGAAGGCAACTGGCCAGCTTATGATGATCATGTCCGTCATGCGCTGATCGAGGCGCTCCTCGCCAGCAATGCGCGCTATGCCGCTTTTATGTTGCCAGACCTCTTTGCATTGGAAGACCGATTCAATGTCCCAGGTATCGCCAGCGGTCTGAATTGGAGCGCTCGTATGCCTGTTAGGGTGAAGCAAATGCGGCAGGAAGGATTCTGGAAACAGGAGTCTGACTGGCTTGCTGAGGCCGTCAAGCGCACTGGAAGATCATTAGATTATTGAGGCTCAGAGGTTTGCATCATTGGCCGGCAACTGATGGGCATTCCCACCTGATCCGCCTTCATTGCACTTGCCGCCCTACCCGAATGTGGTGCATGATGATCATGCTGTGAAATTCCTCCTGAACCTTCTACTCATGACCGCGCTCAGCGCTTTGGCGGGTGTTGCCTGGGTAGCGCATCGCCCCAGGGCGCTGCCAACGGTCATTCTCAAAGATCACGGAAAGGCGGTGGATATGACGGATGAAATGAAACAGGCCGTGATCAAAGGCAGTGCGGAGATCGAGATTAGCGAGACTGAGATCAATCGCCATCTGGAAAAGGTGCTGACCGCACGGATGGTCGCGAGTCTTGAGAAATCCGTTCGTTTTGAAAAACTCCACTTCGATCTCGATCCAGGGATCGCTCATGCAACTTTTGTCTGGGACATCGCTGGGCAGCGCCAGACCGCGACCGTGGATCTGGCTATCACTCATTTGGATCAAGTCTTTCGGGTCGAAGTGATCGGCGGAGCTTATGGGCACCTGCAAGTGCCCCGCGGTCTCATGCGGCCACTCAGGCCTGCCTTGATCAGCCTTAGCACGGTGCTGAAAGAAGAAGTTCAGGCGCTTTTTCAAATGAACCAAGTGCGTATTGCCGAAGGTAAATTATTACTCGATCCTCGCTTCCCCTAGGGTGCTCTTTCATGTCTGCTATGTTCCGTCAATCCGTCATTCTTTCCTGCTTCATCATTGGTCTTTCCTGGGTTCAGGCTCAGCAGCCTGCGCCCGTTGATTCCATATCTCGGGAGGCCGCCGCTAAGAATGAAGCTCCTCTCTTACCTTACACGCCGCCGAAGGTGCCCGAAGCGCCTTCCAGTGCCAAGACAGCTTTGCCCGTGGCACCGCCCATGCCGGGGCAGCTCAACGCCATAGCTCAACCTGCGCAGTCCCCTATGGTTGCGCCTGCTCCCAGCCGCATTCCCGACTTGCCAGCCCCTGAAGTGTCCACGGTGCCGACAACACCACTCACCAAGAACAAGGTCATCTCCTCCACCAGCAGCAGCGGACAATTCATTGTCCATGGCAATGACCTCTCCCTGCGCAGTGCCTTTTCCTCTCGCTGTGAAGAAATCAGTGGTGAGCTCAATCAAATGCTGCGTGACAAACATGCCTGGGCTTCTCCCATCGTCGTGCTTTTGAATTCGGGCGACGCTGCTAAAAAAGACGGTAAAGCCGCTAGCATGGCCGTCTCCCAGATCACGCATGGCGGATTTCATCTGCAAGTGACCATCAACTTGCGTCCTGATTTAAGGCCCACGGATGTGCGGGCCGAGATCATCCGCGCTTTATTGGCTGAGCGTATTTTGAGAGATCAAAAGGAGCTCAAAAGTCAGCGCACCCTGCTTCTACCAGACTGGCTTTTCACAGGCATCGTCGAGGCGCTGGATTATCGCAAACAAGCCCGCCCCAGCACCCTCTTTGCTGTCATCTTTAAGTCGGGGAAAATTTTTGGCATCGAAGAGATCATCGAAGCCTCTCCCGTGGACATGGACGCCCTGTCTAAGACCATTTACAAGACTTCCTGCTGCGCCCTCGTCCTTGCACTGCTGGATCAACCTGAAGGTGGCGTCCGCCTGAATCGTTTCCTGGCCTCTCTCTCCGCCGACACACGCCCAGAACGTGAACTGTTAAATCAGGCCTTTCCTGGCTTTGCCAGTTCACCTGCCAGCCTCAATAAATGGTGGGCCTTACAGTTGGCCAACCTTTCTAGTCCGGGCGTCTCAGAACCGCTCAGCATCACCGATACATTGGCTGCTCTGAATGAAGCGCTCACCATTCGTTATCAGGCCAAAGTCAGTGACATTCCAAAGCCGCTTCCTGTTTCAGCACCCATCATCGCACCGCCGGAAATAGAGGCCGTGATGCCGCAAGCTCCACCTGCCACTGAAGATCGACCCGCAGCGAAACCGGAGACCGCTTCATCAAACGCGAACCCCTCCGAAAAAGAGACCAAAGAAAGGCGCTCATTCTTCAGTCGATTAAATCCCTTTTCGTCCGGAAAATCTAGGGATGAAGACGTCATCGCCGCAGCCATTGAGGAAGCGGCTAAAGAAGAGGCCCAGTCACGCAAGATCGCTGAACAGGCAGACACCCCGGAGCCATCGCCCGAGTCAGAGAAAGCAAAAGAGTCAGAAAAAGATGAAGCTCTCGTCGCTAGTAAGTCACCCATTCAAAAAGGCCCCAAGCCCTTGTTTGAACGTTGGTTTGGCAGTAGTTCCAAGCCCAAAAAAGAAGAGGCTGAAATTGAAACTCCAAAAGCCGAAACGAGTCCGTCAGCGCCTGAGTTAGCTCCAGCCCCCGCAGGAGAAGACGAGATCAAACCGATCAAAAAACCATCCTTGCTGAATCCACTTAATTGGTTCCGAGACAGCCAACCCAAAACCGAAAAGTCTGAAGACGTTAGCACGCCTGAAAAGCCAGCGCCGATCCAGCCTAGCGACCCCAAAAAAGAAGACGACTCTTCTAAAACCAGTCTGCTCATGGACTGGCAGATTTTGAACGCCCCACTGGTCGCTACCGTTTATCAGGAAGTCGCCGTCGAAGAATCCACTCAAGAAAAGAAGCGCTTCTTTGGACTCTTTGGTGGCAAGAAAAAGGCCAAAGAGAAACCGGAAACACCTGCCCCAGTCAAGGAGGAACCCAAGACTAAGCGCAGCCCTATCCGCATTCAACCCCTCTTTGGAAAGAGCGATTCCAAAACCGAAGAGCCCGCCAAGGAGCCAGAAGAAAAGGCCAAAGTCGAAGTCCCGTCAGTCAAGCCAATGCAGCCACAAACAGAGCCGGAAGAAGCCTCACCTGTGTCATTCAAAGAAATGCCGATTGAACTTACCGAGGAAAAACCTTCGACGCCACCCGCCCCCCAAAGCAAAACGGAAACCAAAGCAGAAACCCAAACGGAATCTCAAGAGCCCATGGCCGCCGCCGTCATTCCCATCGACGATTATGCAGCCATCCTGAAGCGCCCGGATCGGAAAGAGATTCTGAAATACAACCTAATCGCCCTCAGTGCTCTCCAGCATCGCTGCGCCATTCTCTTTCGTCCCATCGTTGCCGACTACACAGCCCTATTGAGTGAACTGCGCGACGGCAAAGCCAAAGACGTCGAAGCCCGGCTGAAAAAACTGCGTAACCGCACCCAAATCGCCGTCGATCAGAGCAAATCCGTCAGAGACCTGCTAGACACCCACGAAGCCAATAGCACCCCTGCCATGTCAGGCCTCTTTGACGAATACCTCCGTCTTCCCGAGACCCTCAAGAAAGAACTCCCCGAACGCAAAGACCCTATCTCCATCTACCTCGACGCCCTAGACCGTGAGTTCTCTAAGCCGTGAGTCAGAAGTCGGGGGCTTTGATTTTTCAGGCACTGCCTATCATTTGAATTAAGTCCTCTAATAAAACTCTTCCCTGGGCGTTTGAGGGGGAGTACCGTGCACGCATGTCTCTCCAGCCAAATCCAGATGAAGCCACTCTCCTTGTCAGGCGGGCGCTGGATCAGCATGAGGGCAGCCTCATCGCCTACACGGCAGGGGTCCTTAACGGGGACGTGGAGCGGGCGCGGGAGGTGGTGCAGGATGCGATGCTCAAGCTTTACCTCACCGATCCTGGCAAGGTGCGGGACAATCTCAAAGCCTGGCTTTTCACCGTCTGCCGTAACCGGGCGCTGGATGTGCTGCGGAAGGATCATCGGCTGGATCTCGGCAATGAGGATGCGCTCAATGCGGCCGTTTCCTTTGACCCTGATCCCTCTGAAAATGCCGTCTCTCACGAGCTCTACGAGCGTATCTGGGATCTTGTGGAAAAACTACGGCCCAATCAACAAGAAGTCATTCGACTCAAATTCACCCACGATTGTTCCTACCAGCAGATCGCTGACATCACAGGCCTCAGCGTGGGCAATGTCGGTTTTATCATGCATGTGGCCATCAAGAAACTGCGCGAGCTGCTGAATCGCGAGCTCGCCACCCACCCTTCCTCCTCCAATTTATGACCAGTCCTGCCAACGATACCTCTGAACTCACCGCTTATGCCCTCGGTGAGCTCCAGGCTCATCAAGCTAGTGCCATCCACCAGCTACTCAGCGCCTGCCCTGCGGCCATGTCCGAACTGGAGCAGATCGAAGCCGTAACAGAGGCCCTGCGCCAGCGTGCCCCGATCCCCCAGGAGCGGCTGTTGCCCGACCAGCGCCATGCGGTGCTGTATCCAGCCCAGATTCCCCGCCTTGCGGTGCCCATGAAACCGCGCCCAATGGTGAAGAAGGCTGCCAGTGCTTGGCCGATCATGGGCATTCTGTTGAAAGCTGCAGCGCTGATCACCGTCACCGGTGCTGCTTATCTAGCAGGCCGTCAGGTCAGCCTCATCAGCTCACAAATCGACGTGGTCAAAAGCCGGCCGGCTCCTATCAAAAGTGCCCCCATGACTGCTGCGCCTGCCAAAGTCGAGGTCGCTTCGGTGAAGCCAACGCCTGTGCCTGCTGTCACGATTGCAGCCGCTCCATCTGTGCCTGTAATCGAAAAAACAACGGTTGCGGTCATTCCAGTGCCGCCGAAATCGGAAGTCATGGTGGCTCAAGTAGCGCCAGCCAAGTCAGCAACGGCAGTCATCCATTCAGCGCCTGCGCCGACACCTGTGGTCCCGGTGCCCGTGACGCACCTCAATCGTGAGCTTGCCTTTATCAGCACGAATCAGCACACAACGGATCTTTTCTCCATCAAGCCTACTGACATCCGGCCGCAGCCCGTCAAAGGCAAGGACAAGGAACAGTTTGCCTCTCCTGTGAAAGGTCCCGCACCGAAGCTTGAGGAAAAAAGCCAAGCTGCTGGCATCTACATCCACTCATGGAAGGCTGAAACTTCCTCCTGCCCATGGAATCCAAGCACGCGGCTGCTGCGTGTGACCATCCAACTGCCAGCGGATCAACCTGCTGCCACCAGCACAACGAGCTATCCTCTGGATGTGAATTTTGATCGTCGCAATGTGCGGGAATTTCGCCGCTTGAGTGAGCGCCATTTACCCGCTGCCGAACTGCGCAGTGCAGGCACCCAAGTCGTCTGGTATGAGTTCCAGCCATCCACGACTGATCCGAATGCCGCGGGTAAACCCATCGCGACCATCTCCTTGGATCAGGGCCGCTTCACGACTCAGACTGTGGGGCCCTTTGATGCCTCCAAGCTGAATGTCGTGGACCGTGGGGCCACCTGGCAGGCCGCGCGGGAAGATTATCTCTTTGAATCCGCTGTCGTCGGACTCGGCATGCTGCTGAATGGCGATCATCAGAGCCCAGATCTCAATCATCAACTCATCCTGAATCTGGCCGAAAAGAGTCGAGGTGCTGATAGTAGTGGCGAACGTGGACGTTTCATTCGTCAGCTGAATGAGGCCCGCCGAGCTGCTGGTTTGTGAGTGGATGAGACCGTTTTTTGATGGGGTCTGACGTTCGACTCCGCTAGACTTTGTGGGTAGCATCAGATTCCCATTCATGAAACTCGCTCTCGCCTTCCTTTTCCCTTTCGCAGCCCTCGCTGCGGATCCCTTGTCTGATCCTGCTGAGGTCGTGGTTGCCATGAAAAAGGCCACCACCTTTTACACAAGCAAGCTGGCCTTTCATGGCGGCTACGCTTCCGCCTGGTCCAAGGATCTGAGCAGCGCCAAGGTCGAAGGTCATGAGGGAAAGACGCTCATTTCCATTCAACCTCCTGGAACCACCACCGTCGGCATGGCCTGTCTGAAAGCTTTTCAAGCGACCGGTGATGTGCAGTTTTTCGAAGCTGCTCAAGAAGCGGCTCAAGCACTGATCGACTGCCAGCTAGCCAGCGGCGGTTGGGATAGCGACTTTGATTTCTCAGAAGAAGGCAAAAAGAAATACCGGCTCCATTCGGACGCCACGGCAGGTGCAGCTAATCAAGAAAAAAAGCGTAACAGCAGCACGCTGGACGATAATAAAACCCAGTCAGCACTGCTCTTTCTTTTAGAACTGGCCTACCTGCCAGAGTCCAAAGAAAACAAAGCCCTGCAAGACTGTCTCAAATTCGGATTAGAAAGCCTGCTCAGTGCCCAATACCCAAATGGTGGCTGGCCCCAGCAATTTGATGCGCCTGCTGACGCCTCCAAACCGATGCTCAAAGCCAGCTATCCAGCGACTTGGTCACGCACTTTTCCGAAGGGGAAATATAGCTCCTATTACACACTGAACGATGGCAACATCGAAAGGATCGTACAGGTCTTGCTGCGTGCTCATGAGCTGATCAAGGACGAGCGATTCATGGCCGCAGCCAAAAAGACAGGCGATTTCCTGATCTCTGCCCAAATGCCAGAACCGCAGACAGGCTGGGCTCAGCAATACAACTTTGACATGCAACCTGTCTGGGCGCGTAAGTTCGAGCCACCCTGCGTCACTGGCGGGGAGACCCTCAGCGCGATGAAGACTCTGCACATGCTTTACATTGTGACAGGCGATGAAAATTTTCTCAAACCGCTGCCTGCGGCCTTTGCTTGGTATGAGCGATCCCGCCTGCCAGACGGCACTTATGCCCGCTTTTATGAGCTGCAAACCAACAAGCCACTGTACTTTGTCAAAGATACCTATGAATTGACCTACAGTGACTCCAACCTGCCCACTCACTACGGCTTTAAGCTCGAAGGCATGGATGAAGATATCGCCAAGCTGCGTGAGCAAACTCAGCTATCCCGCGAAGAACTGCTCAGCAAGCGCTCCGATCCAACCACTGAAAAAAGCTGGACCAGCAAAGCGAAAGGAGTTGCCGGCAAAGTGAACTCTGCTCTCAAAGCCCAACAGCCCGAAGGCTACTGGCTCAAAGATGACGAGATCGACGCTGGCGAATTTACCAAGCACGTCAATGCCATGGCCTACTACGTCGAAGCCGCCAAGAAAGGTGGAGAGGTCTTTTCAAAACTGCTGCAGTAGTGAGCCTTTTTGTTAGGCTCTAAGTGGAGCATCAGCGAACGGCAGTTAATCAAAGAGAAACAGCGAGACTTCAAAAGGGCATTAAATCCGCCCAGTCAATAGTAGGACGACAAGGATGATCACGACGAGGCTCGCACCTCCACCCAGATAATGGTTGCCGGAGGTGAAGCCATAACCGCCGCCGCCAAGCAACAAGAGAATGAGTAGAATGAGGAAGAGGTTCATAGGATTACAGGATGGGATTGGCTACGAGTTTAGGCGCGGGCTGTATCTTTAGACTATGGGGTAAATACCCCTTTCCTCCTGTCACTAGTCCGAGCTGGGCGGATCATCCAGGAAACAAAAACGGCGTGGAGTGATCCACGCCGTTTTGATTTAAATCTCAATTAAAGGTAAATTATTCCACACCTTTCCAGGCTCCGAAGCTGGCGCCGGACTCGATCCATTTCTTGACCAGGGCTTGATCAGCAGCGCTGACACGATCGCCTTTACCTTCGGGGGGCATGGCCATTTCATCGGAGTCAGGGAGTGCCATGGTCTTGAGCAACCAGCTGGCATCTGGCTTGCCTGCCACGACGTTTTCATCTGGATACTCTTTACCGCCTTTGGTGATCATCGCAGCACTGTCGAGACGGAGACCGCCTTTTGGCTTTTTAATCTTCCCATTGTCTTCATGCTCTTTCTCATGGCATTTGAAGCAGCTAGTCTTCAGGATGGGAAGGATCTGCTTTTCGAAATCAATGGCAGCGTCCTGAGCGGATGCGGTGCTGATGGAAAAAGCAGTGGCAATGGCGGCGAGAGTGATCTTAGTTTTCAATGGGTAGGTGATTCAATGTTGTTCGCTGCGCGTGAATTGGTCAAGCGCGAGGAAGCTCCAATTCAAAAATCAGTCCATGGGGTTCTCGGTTGTTGACGATGACCGTTCCGCCGCAAGTAGCCATGCAGGTTTTGACAATGGCTAGGCCCAGACCCGTGCCGCCCGTTTGGCGATCCCGGCTGCTATCCACTCGGTAAAAAGGATCAAACAAACGCGGCAGACTCTCCGCAGGCACGCCGGGCCCTTGATCCGCAATGCTCAAGACAACTCCGTCCCCTTTTCGTGTCGCTGTGATTTCGATGTCGCTGTCCGGAGCATGCAGGCGGGCGTTGCGGAGAATATTACTCACGGCGCGCCGTAGCAAATCTGGCACCGCTTTCACGGAAAGGTCTCTGGGCAGGGAAAGCCGCAGACAATGGGCGGGGATGGCTTCCGTTCCAACCACCTCATCCACCAGTGTCAGAAGGAGAACATTTTCAGGTGCTTTGACAGCCTGTCCCAGAGACGATTTGGAAAAGGAGAGCAGCTCATTCACCAGCAGCGAGATTTGGCGTAGTTCCTCTCGGACATCGGCCAGACGGATCGCATCACTATCCGTGAGTTTATCTTCTAGAATGCCCAAGCTCATCTCCATGCGGGCAATCGGGCTGCAAAGCTCATGCGCAATGTCTCCCAAGAAACGTTTTTGGCCACGCACGATGCCGTCGATCTGCACCGCCATTTGATTCACCGCATGAGAGAGGCGGCCCAATTCGTCACTGCGCGCTTCAGGCACTCGGACATTGAATTGACCTCTAGCGATCAGCTCCATGCCCTGCATGTTGGCTCGGATACTGGCCGTGATATTGCTGACAAAGGGCAACCAGAGTAGGGCCGAAACGGCCATGGCACCAAACAGACCGAGCAGCCAAGGCCTGACATCAAAGAATAAACCACCGCCTGTGATACGATGGGTGACGATCATGAAAATAAGTGGCCCCTCACGGCGATCCCACCCTGGAACTGAAGGCAGGCGAATACCCGTGTAATAAACTGGCGGCGTGCCCACTGGCAGCATGAACGTGTTTAACTTCTGCGGCATCACCGAATCTAGACTCGGAGGCTCATCCTGCATGGGCGCTGGCCCAATTCCAGTCGGGAAATCTCCACCAAAGATCAACGCCTCCAGTTCATCCTGTGGCGGGTGCGGGGGGCGGTTATTGTTCGCATTCAAATCAGGCGGTGGGCGGCGATTGAGCTCAGGAAACATGTCGCGCATTAACCTTTGCATAGGTTCTGGCATCTCCAATTTCGTTCCCGCAACATGCCGAATCGGCACCGAGATGAGCGAAGCCTGAACCCCCTTTTTTTCGCTAAACTCTTGAAAGATCCGATCCCAATCCGTGCGCTTTGTCGTGATTAATACGGCATGTATTTCACGTCCGATCGCTTGAAGTCGATCTCCCACAATTCCGCCCAAGGCACCCTGCATGCCTTCACGGAATTGCCACTGCAAGACGATCCAAAACCCAGCCCCGAGAACAACGACATTCACCAGCAGCCAAAAGAGAATGCGGGCGTAGAGATTCAAAAAGCGGCGTGGCATGGAAGTGAATCAACCACGCTACGTTAGTTTTACCCGTGATGAAACGGAAACATCATGCCCGCTGGCTTGGCTATTCCTGAATAAAAACAAAGACACCCATCTTATTGCCGATGACCACGTCGAGCTTGCCGTCTTTGTTGACATCGCCGGGAGTGACTTCGGTGCCGACACCACTGGCCTCGTCAATGAGGTGCGGGATGAACTCGGCGGTATTGTTTTCACCACGTTTGATTTCCCACCAGTAAAGCACAGGAGCAGCATTGGGCTCATCATCTTTGAGTGGACCATGGGCCCAGCGGCGTTTGCCAGTGACAACATCCATGATGCCATCACCATTCATGTCCGCGAGTTGCATGGCGTGAAGCTGGCTGAACTTGAGGCCCTGTTTGTTTTCTTCAGGTGTGGCCCCCATGAGCTTGTGGGCGATAAACGTGCCGTCCTTCTTTTGCTCATACCAACCGAAGCCGTAGCCGTGCGCATTGTAGCCAGTGATCACGTCATTGAGCTTATCACCATTGACATCGTAGACCAAAATGAAGCTGCCACCACGCTGTCCTTCAGGAGTAAATGGCCCGGGATGGAAAACCCAGTCACTGTCTTTGCTCATGTCTTTCGGTTGCTCGCGCCAGCCTTCTTTGTCTAGGATATCGGCACGGCCATCGCCATTAACATCGCCAAACCCGTAGCCATGAGTGTACTTGAAGTATTTTTTGTCATTCTCTGGCGACTTCGGTGAGATGGGACGGAACTTGGCCTTCCCAAAAGGATTCTTCCAATCAATCTCCGCATAGCCGAGCTGGCCACCAGTGTGGCAGATGAGCTCAGGCTTATTGTCGCCATTCATATCACCAAGCGTTGGGGACTCATTATCCGTCACATCAAAGATGCTGTGCCGTTTCCAATCCCCCGTCTTGTTTTGTGGATTCTCAAAGACCCAGGTTTCTTTTCCAGGCCAGGAGAAAACAAGGATGTCGCTCCAACCGTCTGCGTTAAAATCATAGGTGTAGGTTAGGAAGTAGTCGCTGTAACCTTTGGCCGGATCATAGGCTTTCTCAGCTGGAGGGGTAAACTGCACACGCTCAGTGAATTCAGGTCCTTTCCAAATGTAGGGTCCGGCACAGATGTCATTGTCACCGTCATGATCAAAGTCGGCAAAGTGAGCGCCTTCAGCCACAAATTCATTCGTGAGCGTTTGCTTTTTGAAGGTGAGATCCGCTGCGCTGGCAGAAGCGATGACGAGAAGGGGAAGCAGGAAGAGTTTCATGGAGTTGGCAGAGAAAGAGGAACAGTCATCAAGGCTGTGATCTTGCACGATTCAAATAAGGTCTTTGGCAAACACTGCCTGAGAATTCACCTTTTCCATGAAAGCCTGCTGCAAGTCGGCGGTCGTGTGCCACGTTCTTCTTCACCCATGATTCGCCGTTCACTCACTGTATTGCTTTGCTCAAGCGCCCTCCTTTTGACTCTTCCAATGTCCCAAGCTCACGAGGCTGGCAAACAAATGGCGGAAGTCGCCACGTTGCTGCTTTCAGTCCTGACGCCTGAACAAAAGGCCAAAGCCACCTTTGCCTTTGAAGACGAAGAGCGTGTGAACTGGCATTTCATTCCGCGTGAACGCAAAGGCCTGCCGCTGAAGGAGATGACACCTCAGCAGGAACTTCTTTCCCATGCGCTGCTGAATACCGGCCTTGGATTCCGTGGCGCCGCCAAAGCAGCTACGATCATGTCTCTGGAGGAAGTCCTTTATCAAATCGAAGGCGCAGACGAAGCCAAACGCGCTGCGGTGCGCCTCAAGCGTGACCCAGAGCAATACTTCGTCAGCATTTTTGGCACACCTGACGCCAAAGGCACTTGGGGCTGGCGCATCGAGGGTCATCATTTGTCCCTGAATTTCACCATCAAAGATGGCAATCTTCTTCGTGCCACCCCGACTTTCATGGGCACCAATCCTGGTGAGGTCCGCCAAGGCAACCTGTCTGGCCTTCGTGTTCTCGGTAAAGAAGAAGACCTAGGCCGCGAGTTGGTGAAGTCGCTCGATGAAGCTCAGTTTAAAACCGCCTTCGTCGAAACCGTCGCTCCAAAAGAGATGATCACCGCCGCCGAAAAGCGTGTGAATCCGCTGAAACCCGAGGGTCTGTCTGACACCGAGTTGAAGCCTGAACAAAAAGCTAAGCTTCACGAGATCATCCGTGAATACACCGATCGTCTGCGCCCTGAAATCGCCGCTGAAACCTGGGCTGAGATCGAAAAGAATGGCCCGGTCTTCTTTGCTTGGGCTGGGAGTAAGGAACGTGGAGAACCGCACTACTACCGCATCCAAGGAAAGACTTTCCTCATTGAGTATGACAACGTGCAAAACGAGGCCAATCATCCGCACAGTGTCTTCCGCAGCTTTGAAGGCGATTTTGGCCGCGATATCCTCGCAGAGCACGCCAAGGAAGCCCACGGAAAGTGAATCCTGGGGCGCGGCGTATAGGTCTCTATGCGCCGCTTACTGTTCCTTTTCATTACTGCCACACAACTCTCCGCTGTAGACTCCCTACCTGCCAAATTTATGGCCGGTGCCGCGACGAGTAACATTACTCCCGAGCTCGGCGGTGAGGTTGTCGGAGGATTCTCTCCCTATCCCTGCACACACATTCATGACGAGCTTCATGCTCGCTGTTTAGTGCTGGATGATGGTAAAACGAAGTTGGCGCTCGTCGTTTGTGATTTGCTCGGCCTGCACCGGAGCCTGGCGGTGCAAGCACGCGCTCTGATCGAAGCAGAAATGGGTATTCCTGCCGCCAATGTGCTGATATCTGGAACTCATACGCACTCAGCCGTCAATGCTCTGGGTGGTCCTACGCGTGGCTTTTTTTCAGACATTGAACTGACTGCCTATCAGAACTTTGTTGTTCGACGAATCGCCGATGGTGTGCGGCGCGCTATCACTCTATTACGTCCAGCCGAGATCGCGTTTGGCAGTGTGGATGTGCCCGAGCACGTGCATATCCGCCGTTGGTTTCTCAAGGAAGGTGCCATGCAGCCGAACCCATTCGGTAAGATGGATCAGGTGAAAATGAACCCCGGCGCTGGTAATCCAGCGCTGCTAGAG
>CAMBPS010000002.1 GCA_945869675.1 Prosthecobacter debontii
GGTGGGTTTCCAGTGACGCTTTTCCCAGAAGCCCCAGATGACGAAGCCAGTCATTTGCGGGTGGCTATAGCAGAGCGTGAGCATGTCGCGCATGTGATCGGCGTGAAGTTGGTCATCGAGCGTTTGGAAGTCGTATTCGGTGACGGTCAGAAGTTTCACCATGGAGCCAAAGTGCTGATAAATCTTCCACTCGTCGTCGATGCTCGGGATGGCGTAATCGCTGAAGTGGCTCTGGAAGCCGCAGCCATCGGGTGTTTGGCCTTTGGCTATCAGGTGCTTCATGTGCTTGTCGAAGCCTGCGGTGCGATCAGGATTGAAGGTGTCTTCATTCACAAAGAGCAGCTTGTCGGTCTGCTTGCGGATCTTTGAATAGATGTCGGGATACACATCGGGGCCGACAACCTTGTAGAGGGCATCAGCTTCCACAAAGGGCACGGGATGATTCAGCGCGTCCCATTCATCGACATAGGGCGCAGCAAAAGGCAGCGCAAAAGCCCAGTGCTGATCATAGCGAGCCATCAAGCCAGCAGGTCCACCCTTCTTCACTTCCTCAGCGGCCCAGGGCTCCAGATATCCCCAGCTCAGGTAGTGGCCGCGTGAGGTCATCTTCTTGTCCTTGGCCCATTGCAGGGTCCACTGCACCGCGGCCTGGGTGCGCAGGCGGTTAGCGGCTTCCCAGGGTTTTGCGGGATCGGTTGCACCTTCGATGTTGCCCACGCGCAGGCCACTCTCAGGCACCACACGACTGAACAACTCATCGACGGTGTTGCGATACTTGATCTGATCTTCCTCGCTGATTTTAAAGCCAAGCCCCGAGAGCATGTTTACATCCACCGCACTGCCGAAACCAAAGAGATGGCGCTTCATGCGCACGGTCACTTTGGCGCCTTCGATGGGTTTGCCTGCGGCATCATGGACCACGACGTTGAGTTGTCCCTGCCGCAACTTGGCGATGCGGGCCTCCGCTTCCGCGCGCCATGGCGAATCGAGTTCACGACCCGCATAAGTTTTCTTCATCTGCGGTGCCTTGAAGACATCAAACCCAACCGGAAAGCGATACACCTGAAAGTCCGCCACCTCGATGACCTGCTTCTGCTCGCCGATGGCGATCTTGGCATTGCCCACGCCTTCCGGAAGGTCATTTCCGGCTTGGAAAACAAAGTAGGTGGTCTCCCAGTCCTTGCCGATGATCTGCGTCTTCCAGAGCACGGTGGACTTGTAGTCCTTCGTGTTCTGAACCGCGCAGGTGATCTTGCCTTTGCCATCTGCCATCTCGCTTTTGACGGTACGAGCCTTCACGACAAACAAGCACACCTGATCTTTAGCGATGGCTCCAGTGAAACTCTTGTTCAAAGCGAGTTCATAGGACCTTTCGAGCTTCGCCGGTGACGTAGCGCGGAAGATAGATTTCGTCGGCGCATCGGTGTTCTCCACGTTTTCAATCGTCCCAAACTCCGGCTTCACGACCTTCGGAGCGATAAGCGCCTCCGGCAGCAAAGCGACGGCTTCATCTGGAAGCTGTGGTTCTTCGGCGTGCAGTGATGTGGCAGCGAGAAAGGCGAGGAGGAGATGGCGGATCATGATTGTCTATTTGTCTATGTTTGGCGGAAATGAGGCAAGTCGCAAGCATCTCAGAGTGCAATGGCTGCATGAGGAAAGCGGCTGCGTCGGCAACCTCATCGGATTGCGGCAAGCTCAGAACTTCTTCTCACCCTAAAATCGAGGCCCCACGGAACAACTCTATCGAGCACTCATCTTCAGCGTTCCGGCAGCTCGGCGAGTCGCCTTAGCGGCGTTGGGGGCGGTTAAGTGGCCGATGACACTCTCGCAGATCGTGGTAATCGGTGCCTCGGCAATCCAATACTTCTCTCAACAGCTTGACGCCTTCAGAGCGACCTTTGCCACTCCGTCCACGAGGTGATCAAGTGAAGCAGCTACCCAGACTAGAGCAGCCTTTCCCAAGCTGCATCCACCCAGAAGAACTGGGAATAATAGAGCTTCGCGTAGTCGTAATGAGCGATCACACGCTCCAGTTCAGCACGGCGTTTTTTTAGAATCGTTACGTCTGGTGCCAACGTAACAACCCACGCAGCGGCGGTGGGCTCCCGCACAAAGGCAGTCTCCTTACCACGACGCGGAGAGATCTTCATGAAGTTCTTCAACTGCACATGAGCCAAGTCCTGCGCCTCCTGCTCCGTCTGCTGCGGTTTCCAGTCTTTGTTCATCACACGCCAGTCCATCTCGAAATAGCTTGTGTCCGCGTTGTCGAACTGCTGCGCCATGGGCAGGTTCTTGAAGGCGAGATCGGCGCTGGCTTGTAGCCCTTTGGCATACGCGGCGCGGATGGTTTCATCCTTCTCCATCTCCCACAGCACCCGCATGGCACTGACGCAGGTGCAGGAGGTCCAGCTGTGATATTTGGCATGCTCAAAGACCATGCCCTGTGCGCAGATCTCCAGCCGTGTGCGATTCTCTTTGCCACCTCGTTCCACCAGAGCGGAGTGATACATTTTGTCCCATTTCGCATCACCCGATACCGCATGGAGGACTTTGCACAGCAGCAGCAGCCGTGGTGCGCTGTCGAAGCTGAAGCCTGCAAATCCACCACGCCGACCAAAAGGTTGTTCAGCAGGCATCGACCATTTCATGGTCACAATGGCATCCGCCGTATCGACGAGATGCTTGCTGATCTGCAACTTCTCCGCTTCGGTCGCGAGGCCAGACTCGAAGTAGCGCCACAGGCCAAGAAACCACGGCGACGACTGATCATTTGAGCCCATCGGATAGTGTGACTTGCCGTCCGTGGTCACACCGCGGCCCACAAAGCCCTTCACCTCACTAATGGAGTTTAATAAAAGCAGACCCTGCATCAGCTTGCGGGCCTTGTCAGCATCATCCGCTGACTTCGTCCGCTTCCATCGCAGTATGGCAGCATCCATATAAAGCCCGTTAAACATCGCCCCATTCTCAATAGGTGCCCACCAGCCCAACGCATTTGGTTTTCCTTCACGCAGTTCCTCTGGCGTCGGTAGCGAAACCTTCCCGTCCATGTCCGCGAAATCGATCATGATCCCATACTTGTCGATGAAACGCCGCCAGATCTCCGTGTGGGCTTGAGCTGCAGCAGACGCTGCATCACGTGCAATCGACAGGCGTGGAAGACAGGCGCTCGCGGCGACGGATACTTGAAGGAAGGTTCTGCGATTCATCAATAAAGAGTGGAGATTCATACCGTCTCACCTTGCCGCGGGCACGGCAAGGACTTGCTTGTCTGCCAACAACATTTCCCGCACTTGGCTGTAGCGAACGGGCGCTGCGCGTACCTATATTTCGGTCAAAACGAAGCCACCAACGAGGATTAAGGCGACTGAAGCCGATCAGGCACATTGTTGTTGTCACGATCCAAGGGCAGCGGGTCATCGAGGTCTTTGCGGCCATCGCCATCGTCGTCGCCGCCGGGCTGGAGCCATGTGCCTGCGGCGGGCATCCATTCCTTTTTCAATCCAAGTGCACACCAGAGGTGCTGTGCGGCCTCGGCGCGGGTGACGTTGCGCGTGCCGAAGTCTGACAAAGATTTCGCCACGGGCAGGCCAAGACGTTTCAGCCATTCGGCAAGTGTGGCGCGTGTGGCTTTAGCATCCGGGGTGAAACGCGCCGCAGTGGGCTGGAAGTCGCCCCAGGTGACCATCGCCTCGATGGAAATGCGATCAGGATCATCGGCTGACACATCGGCATACACCGGCTTGTCATGATGCGGCCAGTCCTTGGCGTCTGGCAAGGCGCGGTACATTCGAGCGAGCACGCGGGCGAGTTCGCGGCGGGTCATGGGTTGATCAGGCTTGAAAAACAAACTTTCCGCATCGGGCTGCCAGATGCCGCGCACGGACAGCATGTTTGCGGCTTCAAAGTGAAGATCATCGGGCGCGAGATCATGCCAGGGCCAGAGCAGGATGCCAGGACCGCCCGTGCCGCGCACAAGGCGCAGTTGCAGTTCGCGCACCTTTGCCACATCGCTGGTGACCTCACGCGGCTCGATGCCATCTCGCAGACTCAGCCAGGCGAGCGTGGCTCCTGCTTGGCCGACGTGCATCATTTGGCCATGCAATCGAATCGCGGACTGCACGACGCTGCTGACACCGATGTTTTTTCCCGCACCGATCAAGCCCTTCATCTCCACGGGCACGAGTCCACGCAGTGGGAAGGTGGAGCGATCCGTGTCCGTGTGCCAGCCACGTGTGGGTGTCATGATGTTGCGCCACGGGCCGTTGCGCGATCCGGCGACAAAGCCGCGACGAGTGGGATGAAAGTCGATGTTAAACTGGTAGCCGAAGATCCCGTCCGTTGGCAGCACCTTGGCCCACATCGGTTCGCGAGTGGCGGCGCGGATGTCTTGCTCGCGCAGCATGTAGAGTGCTTCGAGGCGCAGGCCTTCGCGGATGTAGGGCTTCGGCGGCAAACGATCCGCCGTGCCGAACTCGTCCGTGAGCTGCATGTAGCGAAAGGATTGCGGGAAGTCCCCCACGCGATCATGCACGGCTGTTTGCAGATGGTACAGCATACCGAGCGCATGCTGCTTCACGTCATCGAAGATGATCCGGCGTTGCGCGGGCGTGAGTTCGACGATGTTCTTCTTCGATGCGCCAGGCTCCGTCTTTTCCAGCGCATCCACGACACGCTGCGGGAGTTGGCACAGCGGATAATCCTGCGTGGGGTAGTTCAGAAAGGTAGCCTCGGTGCCCGGCGCGAAACCATTGTGCCAGCGATCCACGAGACGGCGGTGCGTGTAAGGGCTGTTGCCGCTCGGCGAATAAATGCCGCCGCTCATGTCGCTGTCCACCCACGGCGCTAGCTTGTCGAGCCCAGCGAAGGAGAGCGGGTGATAAGTCTCAGGCTTCGTGATGGTCGCATCTTTGCCGCCCGTCTCTCGCAGCACCAGGCACCACGACATGGGATTCATCTCCTGCGGTCCCGCCTCATCAAAAGCCTCCGGCGCACTGGCTTCGCCAAAGCGTGCTTTCAAATCCGGCCCCGCGCCATGCTTCGCGCCACTGAGGCGAATCACATCGCCCCAATCGCTCGCATCCATCGTGAGACGAGCGTTGATCTGCATACGCTCCGCCCCGCCTTTCGTCGGCTCAAACTCCGCTCCGGTGACACGGCCCTCTTTGACCATCACCTTCATCGGCTGCCAACCGCGCACGATGCGCAAGGACCCACCATCGACAGACGGCTTCACCAGTTCCTCGAAGATCTTCGCAGCCGCCGCAGGCTCGATGGTTTCCGTGCCGCAAAAGGAATTCCCCGGAGTCGCCATGCCATACGTGAGCGAGTTGTGCGCACGGATACGACGCAGCACCTCAAGGAAGAGTCCACTGCGAGGAAAGTTCGTTCGGGTGCCATTCACCACCGTCCATTCATCTGGGCAACCCACGCCCTCCGCGCTGAACTGTCCACCGAGCCAATCAATGTCATTCACCAGCACGATCTTCTTCACGCCCAGTCGCGCCGCCTGCACCGCCGCCGCGCAGGCGGATTCATTGCCGCCGACAATGAGGAGATCTGCCTCAATGACCTCGGCAGGCAAGAGACTGGGTAAGAGTAGGAGAGGCAGAAGGAGTTTCATCATAGCTGGGAAATGGGCTGCACCATCGGCCAGAGCTTGATCTCCTCGGTCACGAGGTGCGCGGGCAGTTGGGCGATTTGAAGGATAAAAAGACCCATGTCAGCAGGCGAGATGCATCGCGCGAGCACGTCAGGATCACGCGGCGGAAGGTTGGCCGCTTCCGTGAAGTCCGTCTGGCCCCAGGAAGGCAAAACGGAGGTCACGCGCACGCCGTGAGGTCGCAACTCGGTGAGCAGGCAGCGCGTGAACATGAGCAAACCAGCTTTCGCTGCCGAATACACACTCCAGCCCGGCCACGCATGCGAGGAGCAGGCGCTGCCGATGTTCACGATGAGGCCGCTGCCCTGCTTTTGCATGATCGCAGCAGCGCGACGGCAGCCGAGCATGGCACCCGTGAGATTACTGGCGAGGCTTTGCGCGATGGCCACATCCGTCTGCTCGCTGGCCGGTCCAATTTTGACGCCTTCGCCTGCATTGTTGATCAAGACATCGAGCCGCCCTGTTTGCGTCAGCACCTCGGCCATCAGCCGATCCCAAGCATTACCATCCGCCACATCGGCGACGAATGACCTCGCTCCGATGCGGTTGGCGGTCTCTTGGAGTTTGTTCTGGCTTCGTCCCGTGATCCAGACCCGCGCCCCAGCCTTCACGAAGGCCTCCGCGATGCCCGCGCCGTAGCCGCGCGAGCCGCCGGTGACGATGACAGTGGAGGCGGTCAGGTTTGTCATTTGGGCTATGAGTTGAAAGGAAGAACCGATTGAAGATCACGAACTACGCGTTTGCAATGGCAAATCTTGTTTCGTATATCAAACTTATGTCCAAGGCCCGAAAAACCGTCGTCAACCCTCTCGGCCGCTACAAGGTGCCCATCCTCGAACGCACGCTGGATCTGCTGGAGCTGCTCTCGCGACACCCAGAAGGCATGACCCTCACCGCAATGACCGAGACCCTCAAGATGCCAAAGAATTCCGTCTTCCGCATCGCCACCACACTCACGCTGCGTGGCTACACCGAGCGCGATGAGGGCACCAAAACCTACCGTGCTAGCCGCAAGCTGCTCAGCCTCGGCCATGCCGCCGTGGGCAGCGAGCGTCTCATCCAGGCCGCTGCGCCCATCCTCACCGCCTTACGCGATGCCACGGGCGAAACTGCCCTGCTCGGCACGCTGGCTGGCAATCATGGCGTGGTGCTTGATCAGGTGCTGTCATCGCATCCGGTGAAGGTCGTGGTCGAGATCGGCCATGCCTTCACTCTGCACACCGCCGCACCGGCAAAGGCCATGCTCGCCTACTGGAGCCCGGAAACACAGAAGGCCTTTGTGAAGCAGATCAAGTTCACCAAACACACCCGCCACACAATCACCAGCGCCTCGGCTTTTCTCGCCGAGCTCAAGCAGGCCAAAGCCAGCGGCTACGCGCTGGATCGCGGCGAGGAGAGCGAGACGTTTGCCTGCGTCGCCGCACCTGTGTTTGATCATCGCGGCCATCCCGTCGCCGCCATCTGGATCAGTGGTCCATCGGATCGAGTCACGCCGTGTGCTTTGGATAAACTGGGGCTCAAGGTGAAAACGTTCGCCGATCAGCTCTCTCAACGGCTTGGTTATCAGACGAAAGCGAACCCATACAGCTTCTGCTGAAGCACGCGCACGGATGCGTCGAGCAAAGTTGTGGACGTTTTGACTACGCTTAGGGGGCTGGGCTTAAAGACTCCAGTTTCCCGAACATGATGCGGTCGCTGGAGCCTTTGTGGTCACTCTGCGTGACGGTGAGCCAGACCGCGCCTTCGTGTTCGTGGAAGGTCGGATACTGGAACGAATGCGGAGACTCGAAGCGGTATTTGCGCTCCCAGACCCGGCCATCGCGGGAGATGTCCACGTTGAACACGCTGCGCCCGCAATTCTCGACTTTGGTGTTTTCCTGCCAGCCGAGGTAATAGACATCGCCAAACTTATCGAAGGTGGGTTTCGAGTTCAGCCCGTTCGGCACAAAAGGCATCGGCTGGCCAATGGTCCACGTCTTGCCGTCTTTGCTGGTGGTGAAGTGGTAGTTGCCGGCGTCGTTGCGGCAGATCGCCATCCAGGTGCCGTCCGGCAGGCGATTCACAGCCGACTCGCTGATCTGCTGCGACTGCGGTTCGTTGTAATGGCCGATAACCTCGAAGGTCGTGAAGTCATCATGCAGCACGGCGAGCGCGTTCTGTTTGCCGGGGAAGTTGTTGAGCGCCACGTAGCGCCGGCCGTCGAACTCCTTGAACGAATCGAAGATGAAGAGGCCCTGATTGACGGCTTTCCTCGTGAAGCCCAGGGCCGCCGCATCGGCGTGAAAATGACGCGGCTCCATGTCGAACACTCCGGCGGCAGTTTTCAGCTTCGCCTTGTGGATGCTTCCTTTGAAGGTCTGCGTGCCAAGATCGAAATCGCGATACCAAGTGAGCGCCTGTTCCTTTGCGGGCTGGCTGCAAAAATAGGTGCGCAGCGTGTGGTCGTCCTTGCGGATGATGCGCGGTACAAAACACATTCCCTTTGGCAACGTTACGTTGTCGAACACCTGTTCCGATTTCGCCATTGGGATGGTCTTCTCCACCTCGCGGGTCTTCAGATTGACAATCGATAGGACACAATACTGCGCCGCACCCGCGCCGTGGCCCGGTTCTACATCGTTGTCGTGCTCCACGATGTAAGCGCGATCACCCACACAGACGAACTCTGCATCATGCGCGCCTTTCGCCTGCGGTGCGGTGACTTTGATGAGCCTGGAGAGAATTTCATCCCCCTCACGCTTGGCATCCCATTTGGTGGGAAGGTTAGCGGTTGATGTCGGCAATGTTTCCGCAGACGTTTGAACTGGGATTTTACAGGATTGCCAGGCGCGGAAACGCCACTTTCCTTTCTCTTCGCACCACACAGCCAAAAAACTAAGCACGCTATCGGCGACGACTCCGGCAGCGGTGACTTTCACGACTGCGCGACCAGTCATCAGTGCAACGCTGGGTGAGAGTCTATGAAAAGTGCGCTCTTCGTAACGGATGGACTCGTAGCGAGTGCGCCCGCTGGTAAGCGTCTCGATGAGGCTTGTCTTGGTATCCACAGTCCCGGTCGAATGGGCATAGCGCAGGCCATCTGAGAAAAGATCGGCCAATCGTGCATGATCAGCGGCGACGGTGGCACTCACGCGCTCGTCATCCGCAGCTTGTAGAGCCTTGAGCGCAGCATCATCGGCGGCCTGAAGCGTGGCGACGGAAAGTAGGATGAGAGATAAAAGGCGAAGGGTCATAAGGTCATGGCGTTGCTTGAGATGGTTTGGGGCGAATGCAGATGGGCGTATCAGGGTTCACCAGCAGCCAGACAAGCGAGCCTGCCAGGCAGACAGCAGCGGCGAGTCAATGGGATGAGTGAGGATTGTTCATATTTGGGGTGGTGTTTTAGCGCTTCACGCGACCCGCCGAATCGCCGCCGACCAGGGCTGCGATTTCCTCACGCGTGCTGAAGTTGAAATCACCTTCGATGGAATGTGCGAGGCAGCCAGCGGCCGTGGCAAAGGCGATGGCGCTTTGTGGCGCGTCGAGATCAGGGTTGGTCAGCGCGTAAATCAGTCCCGCCGTGAAGGCATCGCCCGCGCCGAGACGGTCCACGATATTCGTGATGGGATACAGTCGACCATTGACGGGAGCGTAGCAGACTTGATCCGTGGCCTTCTCAAAAAGCAGGCCACCGAAGTTGTTGTGCGTGGCGGAAATACCTTCGCGCACGGTCATCGCGACGCGCGAGATCCGGGGAAATTGTTGCGCGAGCTGACGTGCCAACTCATCGAGCGATGGAGAGCCTTGAAGGCCGAGCATGGCTTCCGCGTCCTCGCGACCACCGATGAACAGGTCTGCGAACGGCAGCAAGTCACGCATCGTGCGTGTCGCCAGCTCGCGCGGCAGCAAAGGCGGTTCCCACTGCCAGAGCTTGCTGCGGTAGTTCATGTCGATAGCCACCTTCACCCCGCGCTGCAAGGCTTCGTGCAAAGCGGTCATCGTCACTTCAGCCGCATTGCGCGAGATCGCGGGCGTAATGCCGGAGACGATGAACCATTCCGCGCCTTCGAAGATCGCGTTCCAGTCGTAGTCGGCCGCCGGTGTAATCGCGATGGCTGAACCTTCGCGATCATAGATCACATTGCCGGGGCGTTGGTTTGCGCCGGTTTCGAGAAAATACAAACCCAGGCGGCCTTGTGGCGTGCGCAGGATGTGGCGAGTATTCACTCCGAGCGAGCGCAGGTTCGCCACACAAGCATCGGCAATCGCATGCTCCGGCAGCGCCGTGACAAATGCAGCATCACCACCAAGATAAGCAATCGAGGCGGCAATGGAAGCCTCGGCTCCCGCAAAAGTCACATCCATCGTGCCAGGCATGGCTTGCTGGAAACGCTTGAAGCCCGGTGCAGCTAGGCGGCCCATGATTTCGCCAAAGGTAACAACGCGGCTCATGCCTCACCTCCTCGCACACGCTTCACGATGGCCGACACATCACGTGCATTGGCCGTGATACCGCTCCAATCCTTGCGCTGGCCCGCGCTGCCGTGATCATCGGAGAGCAAAATGAGCCCATTTGGCTGCGCCGCGAAAAGTACCGGAGACAGAAAAAGAAAAAGCAGGAAACGCATGGGTGTGCTTAAACGACGTGTAACGGGTTTTCTAGCTTGTGTTTCCAATCGTGAGTCAACCATACTTCGGCCTGCAAGCCTCGAAACCGACACGAAGCAATCTCAACATGATGAAGTTTCTCTTTTTGAACGTCCTGATGACGCTGTTTCTCAACGCGAGAGCCGAAGATGCGTTGCCGAAGCACAAACAGGCACCTTTGGTAGCAAGCGAATCGACGCCCCAAGAGGCATTTCATATCGGCAAACTCGCCGAGCTGGATGCTGCGGTGACGCAGGCGGTGAGTGATGGCGTGATCGTGGGCGCGGCGGTGTGGGTCGAGCGGAATGGAGTATCTCATCACAAGGCCTTCGGCCATCGCGCGATCAAGCCAACGATAGAGCCGATGACAGAGGACACGATCTTTGACGTAGCGTCAGTGACCAAAGCCGTCGCGACGGCGAGTGCGGCAATGCTCTGTCTGGAGCCTGGTTTGATCCAGCTCGATGACCCGGTGTCGAGGCATCTGCCGGAGTTTACTGGCGAGGGACGCGAGAAGATCATGATCAAGCATCTGCTGCTGCACAGCTCCGCGTTGCAGGTGAACCTGAACGGCACGAAAGCCCCATTCAGCCGCACGCCAGCGGAGGCCTATGCCCAGGCCTGCCGAGAAAAGCCACTCTTTGAGCCAGGCAGTGCGTTTTCCTACAGCAGTGTGGGCAGCATGGTTCTGGGCATGGTGATCGAGAAGCTGAGTGGACGGACGTTTGATGCATTTTGCACCACTGAAATCTTCAAGCCTTTGAGAATGCAGGACACGCAGTTTCGTCCCTCTGGCGAGACCTTAAAACGAGTCGCGCCAACGAGCGCACCTCAGCTTGGACTCGTGGATGACACGGTGGCCCGCGAGATGGGCGGCGTGAGCGGTCATGCATCGCTCTTCAGCACCACGGGCGACCTGGCGCGCTTCGCCCGCATGATGCTGAATGGTGGCGAGCTGGATGGCGTGCGCGTTCTGAAGCCGGAAACGATTCAGCTTATGACCCGCGTGCAAAGTCCTGAGGCACTACGCTCACCCGATGCGAAGAACCTGCCGGTGAAGCGCGCCCTCGGCTGGGACATCAACACGCCCTACCGAACACCGCCGCATGATTACTCGCTCGCGCGTGGTGCGCTGTTTCCCATCGGCAGTTATGGCCACACTGGCTGGACCGGCCAGATGCTTTGGATTGATCCGTTCTCGAAGACCTTCGTCATCTTCCTGTGCAATCGCTACGGCCCCGATGGCAAGGAAACGCGCTCAGTCGTGTCGCGGCTTCATCACCGGATCTCCACCCTTGCCGCCGAAGCCGTGAAGGGCTTTGATTTCAATGGCACTGCTCTGAAAAGACCGCCCGCTTTCCCAACTCCTACATACTGAGCACAGGGTCAACCACTGCCGCATCTCCGCCATCACTTCTTGCTCCGAGGCTTCGTAAGCGGAGGGGCATCCGTCAGCTTCTGCCCATCCAGCGTGATCTCCTTCGTCGCTGCCAGCCCCAACACGCGACAGCCGCTCACGGAATCGGGTTGCATGTGGTTTTCGATGCGGGAGTCGTGGATGCCGATGAGGTTCATGGCGGGTCCGTCGCTGCGAGTGAAGGCGTTGTTGGTAATAAGGAGGCGCTCGATAGGCGGGATGCCGACTCCGCCTTGGGCGTCGATGGCGGAGTAATGTGGGCGCGAGCTGACGTCGATGAATGTGTTGTCCGTAATGGTGATTTCGCTAGGGATGCCGCCGACGCGGTCGCCTTGCTTCTAGCCTTCGACTTCCTTGCCGACCTCAATGATATACCCGCCCAATTCATGCCCGAGCACCACGGGATAATTCACCAGCCAGGAGTGATCGGCGGTCCATGGGTGAAGATCGGAATCGCAAACACCGATATTGACGACTTCGAGGAGTACATCCTCAGAACCGATGGTGGGCTTTTCGATCTCACGAATTTCGACGGAGCATTTTTGAGGTGCAAAGTTGACAACGGAGGCAGATTTCACGGTGGTGGGAGGCATCATACGCTGCGCCAACAGATGTCCACCAAGACAAAAAGTGTGTGAACTGCGCCAGACACCTCTTCCAATGGCATCATCCTTCATCCTACCACGGTGTGAACCGCAATCCGAACAAGGCGAGCACGCCTGCGCAGAGCACGCCAAGCGCGGGAATGAAGAACGGGTCGTAGAAGTCGATGACGTGCGGCTGCTTTTGCAACACGACGACCTTTTTCATTTCATCGATGCTTTCGAAGACTTTCTTCAAGCCGTCCTCGCTGACGGCATTGAACACCTCGCCACCGGTTGCGCGAGTGATGTTGGTGAGCGGCTCGGAAATCTTGTCGCCCGTGAGCATGATGGTGAAGACGGTGATTTTCTCTAAGCGCAGATGCTCGATGATCGCGGCATCGAGCGGAGGATTGATGTCGCTGCTTTCGCCATCGGTCATGAGGATGATCATGCGGTCTCCCGTGGGTCGCTGCGAGAGGAGGTCCGCAGTGCCATGCAGCGCCTTGCCAATGAAGGTGCCACCCCAGAGTTCGTCGGGCAGGCCGTGGCGTCCCATGGAGGGTGGATCGAGCTTGGGGTTGTTCGGTTCGATGAAGCGCTTCGAGAGCGGGATCGACTGCGTGTCGAGCGTGAGCGGCAACCAATGGATAAAGGAACGAGAGAAGATGGTGAGTCCAAAAGCATCTCCCTGGCGATAAGTGATGAATTGCTCAATCGCATTCATCGCCGAGTCGAATCGACGTTGCCGACCCTGCGCCTGCGAACCGTGGTTTTCAGCCATGCTGCCGGAGGTATCGAGCACGAACTGCACGTTGTTCAGCTTCCGCTCCACCTCCGGTGGTGTATAAGTCATCGGATGCGCGAGGAAGATGATCGCGATGGCGAGCAATGCGGCAGGTAGGCAGTTCGCAGTGAGAACCAAGAACTGTAAAATACGTCCACGTCCTTGCTGCCCATGATCGAAGGGCATGGCGATGGTTTGCCCACGCCGTGTCCACTCCCAGAAGGCGAGGATGAAAGGTAAAGCGAGCAGACCGAGCAATTGTGGATGCTGGAAGATCATGAGGCAGCCTCCACGGTGTAGGGCATGATCACCGCAGCGATGTCAGCACTGGGAACAGATGAACTCGGATGATGCAACCAATGCTGCAGCTTCTTCAAAGCCTCGCTGGTCCTGCCATGACTAGCGATCTGAGCGAGCGTGCTATCCATCGGCTCATTGCCTAGGGCGAGTTCGTTGCGCCAACATTTCAGCATCACCATCTCCAGCTTGGCTTTCGCATCGGCGTTGAGAGTACCCGCTTCGAGTTGAGCAAGAAACGTCTTCATCATCTCGGCAAGCGTCGGTGGTGGTGGCTCGGCATCCGGCTCGGCAGGCGGTTTCGGACGCTTCCAAAAAATGAGCAGGAGCAACCAGCCGATCCACAGCAGCGTGAACAAAGCCATCCACTCATAGTAGCGGCCACCGACATCGACGCGGATCTCTTCGGTCTCCTGGATGCGTGTGTCGAGGTTCTTCGAGAGCTTGGGATCGCCTTCGAACTTAAAACTAGGCAATCCCGTGAGCACGCTGCCGTCATCGGCGACGAGGTAGTCTTTGAGATCAAAGGTGCCTGCTCGATTGACGATGTAGCGCAAGTCATACACTCGACGATCAGGCCTCTCCGTGACCTCCGCGATGCGCACATTCACCGCCACACCCCACTTATACGGCGCGACCGCGAGCAGCGGTCCACTGTAGGTGACGATGGCGGCTTGCTCGACACCGAGGGGCACACGCAGTCCATCGTCCTTCGTTCGCGTGACGACAAAGGCGATGATGCCCGTGATAACGAGGACTGCGGTGATCAGGATGACGTGTTTGCGTTTCATCGTCCTGCGCTGCCTCCGAAGCCCCGGCGGTTTAAAAAGTGACGCAGCTTGCCGAGAATGGGCTGGTCGGTGAGCAGATGCAGGTAGTCGATGCCGAAGCGTGTGAGTTCGCTTTTCCATTCCTCGCTTTTGATGAAGGCGCAACGTCCGTGGCCGACGAAGCTGCGGCCGGACTCAGCTTCACTACCACGGAAGATGCCTGCGCCTTTGATGTTCAGTTCGGCAGGATCTTGGAGATGCAGCACAAGGCAGTCATGCTCCTGCGACATCACCTGCAGCGCCGCGAAGGCATCGGGGTCATGTAGATCACTGAGCACGATGACGGTGGTGCGACGCTTTAAGGATGGCGCGACTTCGCGGGCGCGTTTGGCAAGTGACGTTTCTTCGAGGAAGTCGTGCAAGCGCAGCTTGTGTGACCATTCCATGATCAGATTTCGCGAGAGCGTGGGCCGCACATGCAGCTCGCGCGCGCCGCAGCCGAGCAGGCCCACGGGCGTCATGCTGGTCTGTGCAGCGAGCGCGATGCCGGTGGCGATGCGCACGGCCCAGGCATATTTGCTCAGCGTTTGCGACGTGAAGCACATCGACGCTGACGTATCGAGCAGGAGGTAGAGCGGAATTTGCTTTGGCTCCTGATACTCCTTGATGAAGAGCTTGCCGACACGCGCGGACACCTTCCAATCAATGAACTTCACCGGATCGCCCGCCACGTAGAGCCGTGACTGCGCATACTCCAAGCCCCCGCCGTGGAAGACGGATTCCTCCTGCCCGAAGTTGAGGCTGTTGGCCAATTGCTTGACCGTGACCTCGAACTGCCGTGCATCGACAGGATCGGGATTGAGTTGGACTTGGCGTTGCATGACAAAATAAATCAGCCCATGCCAGCGAGGATACCTTCGAGCACTTGCTTGCCCGTGTGGCCTGCCGCAGATGCCTCGTAGCTGACGCGGATGCGGTGCAGGATGACGTCTTCGGCGAGATCGAAGAGATCCTCGGGGGTGACGTAGTCGCGATCATGCATGATGGCGCGGGCGCGGGCGGAATTGATGAGAGCGAGGCCAGCGCGCGGGCTGCAACCAAAGTCGAGCAGCGGATTGTCGCGCGTGCGGCGGACGAGTTCGACGCAATGCTTCACGAAGACTTCACTGACATGCACCGCTTGCACCGCTTCCATGGAGGTGACGAGATCGGCGACTGAGGCACCTGGACTGTCTTCGATCATGTCAAACGCGGAGCGCGGCACGGCACCGCCATCTTCCTTCCGCAAACCCATGCCGAGCTGGCGTTGCAGGATCATCTGTTCTTCATCGCGTGTCGGGTAGCCAAGGCGATGCAGCAGCATGAAGCGGTCGAGCTGTGCCTCGGGGAGATCGAAGGTGCCGGATTGTTCCACGGGGTTCTGCGTGGCGATGACCAGGAAGGGCGTGGGAAGTTTGAGGTTCTGGCCGCCAATGGTAACCTTGCGTTCCTGCATCGCCTCAAGCATCGCGCCTTGGACCTTCGGAGCGGCGCGATTGATTTCATCGGCGAGCAGCAAGTTCGTGAACACCGGCCCGCGATGAATGCGGAACTCGCCACTCTTTTGCTCGATGATCTCCGATCCGATGATGTCGGACGGCAGCATGTCGATGGTGAACTGGATGCGCTTGAAGTCGAGATTGATCGCCTTCGCGATGGTGTTGACGAGCAGCGTCTTCGCTAGACCTGGCAGGCCTTGCAGCAGCAAATGCCCGCCCGTGAGCAAGGCGATCATCACGCGCTCGACGACGACGTCCTGACCGACGACGATCTTTGCAACACGCTCGCGAACTCCGGCGACGAAGTGCTGCGGACTTTGAGAATTGGTGGTGGTAATGGACATGAAGTGTTTGTGAAAAGATTGTTCTTAAGTAGCGCTGCGGAGCCACTTCGATGCGATGGCGCGTAAATCAGTTTCGGACATCGCGCCTGCGCTCGCCCCGAAACAGATGGCTTCCACGCGTTTGAGGTCAGTTTGCAATTCGCTCTGTTGGGTGTCCTTCAGTTTTACGAGTGGACTCGAACGCAAGCGGCGCAACAAGGCGACAACGGCGAAGCCATCGATTTCCTTAGGCATCGTGAAGACGTCGCGGGCACTCAGCGGGCGCTCGGTTTTGCCTTTGCCGTGTAGTGCGAGCCAGAGGATGAATGCCAAGGCCAAAACCGCGCCGCCGATGATGGATGGCCAAAGATACGGACTCTTCGCTGCGACGATGGCGACCTCCTTGGCAGTCATGGTGCGGCCAACTTGCACCGCGGGCTCCTTCAAGGTGGTGAGGTTCATGTCGGTATAGCTTTCGTTCACGACCTTCGCATCCTTGGCCTTCGATTGAGGGAAGCTGAACGTGATCGGTGTCTCGGAGGCGCGAACTTGATCGCCATCCAATGAGATCGTCCAGACACGCTCGGACTTCGGCGCGACTTGGTCGGCCCAGGTGTTCAGCTCGGTTATTTGCAGACCTTCGTGCGGGTTCACGTTCTTCACCGCGATGGCGTTCGCGGCTTTCATGTCGAGCAGTTGCTCAAGCTCCGGCACGAGGCCACTGGCGGTGGCTTTCACTTCGAGCGTGAGTGCGCCGTTGATGTTGAGCTGGCGGTTGTCGAGCGTTTGCGTGATCTCGATGTTGCTGGCTGGACGTGGTTCAATCTTATCCGTGGCGACCTTGATGACGGTCTCGGCAGACTCGGCGGGAATGGTGATAGGACCGCTGAGATCGACGAACTTCAGCTCGAGCTGCACCGGCGGAATCTTATCAACGCTGGCGTCCTTCGCGCGCACATGCAGGTAGGCGAGCACGGTCTCGTCCCAGCCTGCTTGCGCGGTGGGGCGCGGTTTGATGTCGGGCGTGGCGAAGGTGATGCTTTTGATGTCAAAAAAGGGCGTAAGCGCTTCGGTGATGTTGAGTTCGAGTTCATCGCGGGGGCCTTGCGCGGCGCGCATCTTCTTCACGAGCGCGGATGGCTTCTTTTGTTGCTTCACGAGTCCGGCATTGGCGTCATTGGTGAGGTATTGGCCGAAGTGTGCGGCGCGGCCCATGGCCTCGGTGTGGACGATGCTGACGATGATGCCGAAGTCTTGATCACGACCCACAGCATTCGATCCATCGACGCGAGTTTGCAGCCGCACTTCACTGAGCAATTCATCGAGATATGCGACCTGTTTTTGTGCGCCGAGCGTGAAGGGATCATCCTTGGTGATGACGAGCGAGCTGGCGAGGTAGCGGTATTTCAAATCCTCGTGCAGCGGGTCTTTTTCATCGGCGAGTCGGTCGTTCACGATCTTGGCAAACAGGCTGATGTGCGCCTTTGATGCCTTGCCCGGTAGCGCGACGAGATGCTCGCGGATGCGCGTCAAGGCAGCACGGTTCATGGCTTTGCTGAGATTGATCTGCCCGTTCGAGCTGATGCCGAGCAGGCCATTGAACCAACCAAGGTAGGCCGCGACGTTGTAGTCACCAGGCGCGAGTTTCTCGACCTGCTTGCCATACGCGGCGGCTCCGCGATTGAAGTAGTCCTGGGCTTGCAGGTTCTTCTCCTTATAGCCGACCATGCGCATCTTGTTTTCACTCGCGACGAGTTCCTGGAAGTATTCGAAGTCGCCCCACTCGACAAGCAAGGTGCCTGCGAGCGTCAGTGCTCGCGAGCTGTCGCCGTGGCCTGCAATCCAGCCGTCGATGAGCTTCAGCGCAGTGCCGTAGCCTTCACGGACGAGATCGAGCGTCTGTGTTTCATCGCGCTGTGTCATGCCGGCTTTTTGCACGTCCATCTTGCGCCAGCGCTCGCCGAGGTTCTTGCTCATGCGCGAGATGAGGAGGAAGAACAAAGGCTCATCCATCTTGTCCATCGGGCCAAAGACTTTGTCGATGTGCGTGGTGCGATACGTTTCCGCATTGCTGTAAGCAAGATCGAAGGCCTCGACGACCTTGCTGTAATCCGATGGCGCGATGCCGGCCTGACGAAACAGCGCCATCATGCGCGCGAGACTCTCAATGTTCTTCTCCATCATGATAGGCGTGACCGGAATGCGCGCGTCATCGGGTAAGTTGAACTTGCGGCGCAGCTGCTCGGGAATCTGCGGATTGTGCGTCTTCGCCCATACGCCGAGAAAGTCCTCCGCCAATGCGGCTCCCACGCGCGCGCTGCGTTTGCCGATCTCGACGATGCGCTCCGCAGCTTGATCGAAGTTCGCACCCGTCAGGATGAGCCGCGACATGCCGACATCGATGCGGTCTCTCATGCCTGTGCTCAAAGCAACGAGCCATTTGCCTGTCGGTGCTTGCGGCATCAGATCCTCGGGCAGGACAAAGCGCTGCGGATTGTTCGTGGCCTTCTGCGTAAAGGTGTTCTCGGCTTCGCTGGCCCAAACATCGGCCATCATCTCGATGACCTGCGTCCATGGTTGTTCACCAGGCTTCACCAGCTCGCAGAGCAAGTTTGCGACATTCGCCTGCACGGCGATGTTCTGCGTGCGCGTGACGACTTCGCCGTTGCGGTCGTTCTGCACCTTGCGTTCGAGCGCGGTGAGAAGCTTCATCGCGGTCTCGGGGTTGGATTTGACGAGTTCGGTAAAGACGGGCGCGAGCGTGCTCACCGGCACTTGGGTGATGATCTTCGAGATGTTACTGATGGCTTTCTGCTTTTCTGAGTTTCTTTTTTTGTCAATCGATGGTGCCAGGAGCTCGCGGATGTTCTCATCCCAGATTTTCTGCACTTCGCTTCGCTGCGTGCTCTCGCGCTGCTCCTGCGTAGCGACAAAGGCCATCAATTCATTGCGCACGCTGTCATCGGCGATCTCTGCGATCTTGTCATTCGCTGGCAAATACGTGCGCGCGAGATCGCGGAAGTTGCCCGCGATGAGCACGCGGGCGGCGAGCAAGCGCTTGCTTGGATCAGTGCCGCCGAACTTGGCGGTGCCTTTTTGCAAACGATCCACCAGCCAAAAGCTCTCGCTCATCGGCACCGCGACGCCGAGGAGTTGGCCGAGTCGACGGATGTTGTCGTTGTTGAGCTCCGTCGGTGAGACCTCGGAGAGCGCGATGATGTCATCGAGTCGCACCACGGGTTTGCGGTTCTCCGTGAGGTCCACGAGCATCTTGTTGTAGATCTTCACGGCGAGGTCCTGTGGCATCGCTTTGAGTTCCTCGCCAAGCTTTGCCCAATCACCGGTGACAAAGCGAAGTTGAAAGCGGTCGTTGGCGGACAACGTCGCGGGATCACTGGTGCCGACGCGTTCGAGATGACGCAGGAGTTCGTTGGGATCGCGTGTGAACTTTTGCTGAAGAATCGACTCGTATTCCTTAATAAGCTTCGGGTCCGGAACAGATGCGACAGGCGGTGATGCGGGAGTCTGCGCGGCAGGTTGTTGAGCTTGCGAGGTCGCAATGAGGGCGAGGGCAAAGCAGAGTCGGAGGCAGTTCATGAGAGTCAGTGGAAAAGTGAAATCGGAGGCGGGACGTTGCAGCTTGGTGAGATCATGATCCCGGCTTGTCGAGTTTCTCGAACTCCTGGAGAGCTCCGCGACCATCACCATTTGGAACCGGTGGCGCAGGCACGAGCCCCTTAGGGCCGTTCAGCAATGCAGCCGCAGCGGCTTTGCCTCTGCCACCCTCGGCTCCGGGCGTGGCGGGAGTGCCTTTGGCATCTTCTTTGAGGACGAGCGCGGCTTCGAGATTGAGCTGCTTTGGTGCGATGATTCCCTGCACACCTTGCACTGCGCGGATGGTGCTGATGGCGGCGGCGGGCGGTGGTGTCACGCCTTTGACGGTGTTCGGTGGCGTTGCTTGCATGCCATCCACTTTGTTCACGGCCTGCCTTGGTGGAGGCGGCTTTACCCCTTCGATGTTGTTCATGGCTTGCGCAGCAGGCGGCGGAACAGGCTGGGTGACACCCGTGGGTGGCGGGGATGTCACGGGCACGACCGTTGTTGGCGCGATCTTCTTAATGCTTTGCACGGCTTCCTGCTTCACGCCTTTGACACCATTGATGGCATCGGCAGACGGTTGCTGCTGGGCATGCACGTGGCATGTGAAGAGCAATGAAAGAATACTGAGCGTCGGCGTCTTCATTGGTTGGTCGTCTTTGCAAACTCCGTTGCGACTCGGTCTTCATACTTCTCCAGCGCGCCGGCCTCCTGATGCTCAGCGAGGAAACGGAAGATCTGACGCGTGCGCTCGGCAAAGGGTCGCCATTCTTCTTCGGCGGCACCGTTCGTCTTCAAGAGATAGGTCGCGTAATAGTTCGCCTTGCCGAGTATCTCACGAGTGGCGCGTGTGATCTTCGCGTCCTCGCCGTGCGTCTGTGCGGTTTCACGCAAAAGATCGGTCAGTTCTTCGATGCTGCCCGCGACATCGAGCAACTCCAACTGCGCCTTCGACTTCGCCAGCCGAATCTGATGCCGCACGAGCGGCGCTTCGGTCTTTGGCAATTCGGCGCTGAGTTTGTCATACTCCTCGATGATCGTTGCCCAGTCCGGCTCCTTGGAATGCTCGAGTTCGCCGATCTGCTCGACGTGCTTCCGCGCCTGGATGCGAGCCATCTCTTTTTGGCCTTCGTTGAAGTGATAGTAAACCGCCGCCACGGGACACAGCAGCCAGAGCAAGGTGAAGAACTTCCTCATCGAACCAGCGCCTCCTTTTTCATCATGACTAAAGGCTTCACTGAGACCGTGCGGACCTCCCAATCGGTGCCGAAGAATTTGAGCGCGATGGGGATCAACGCATTGATCACCGCACCAAGCACCATCGCGAGCACCGCCCACTGCGCGAGCGTGAGCTCGGTGTGCGGCAGCGCGAGCGGCACCACAAGATCGCCGAGCGCGGTGGTGTCGAGATGCTTCTCATTCACATCGTGATAGACGCCGAGCAAGGATGTCGCGAGGCGTTGCAGCGTCTTTGCTTCCTGCCGCGATTGATGACCGTCGATAAAGCTGCCTTTGCGCGGATTACCCACGCCGAGCACGAGCATCTCACGCACGGCGGCTGGACGAGGATTGATCGCCGCGAGCGGGATGGAATCGCCATCGGTGAGGATGATCATGCGAGTGCTACTCTTCGGGAAATTCGCCACCGTCTCTAAAGTACGATTGATGGCGGTGCCGAGATCCGTCTGACCCACGGGCATCGCATACGTCAGTGGCAAACCATTGAACACATTCCGCACCAACTCCGGATCGCGAGCCTCCATCACCACGGGCAACGAGTCCGTGTAAAAGCCCACCACGCCGAAGCGCAGGTTCCCACTCACGCGCTGAAGAATGCCTTCGACGACATCCTTCATTCGATCATGCCGCGTCATCGTGCCGTCCGGGCCTGCGTCCGGCAAATACATGCTCGGCGACAAATCAGCGACGAACACCAAACGTGTCGCCTCCGCATCATGGCGCTCTTTGGCCGTCGCATCATCAGGCGCTTCGAGCTTCAGCATCCATAAGGTCGTCACGCCCCAGGCAAACGCCGTCAGACTCGCGACCCGCAGCCAAGGCACCACGTTCGTCCACGCCTTCGCGCCTTGCTGCCCAAACGCCAGCCGCGCAGTCACACGAATGCGCCGCGCATGCTGCCACTCGGCAAGCGAGACGAGAAGCAGGGTGATCAGGGCAACAATCAGCGGAGTCATGCGAAATTGCGTGCGCCGCAGGCCTGCGTAGCAGGAATAGGTGATGGCATGTGACCAATACGATGCTTCACAAACATTTGTTCAGTCTGAAAACAAATGCCTCAAAATGCCGCTACAGCCTCGCAAATCATCCTTAACGAGGCTACGAGATTGCCATCCACTGTCTTAAAAGCATTCGCGTCGATGCGCCGAGGACGACAGTGGGCCCGCCGTATTTCGGACACTGGATCGCCTGTTCCAAACTCAGGCCGCCGACGGCTGAGACGGGAATTTTGACTGCCTTGACGACTTCACAAAGCTGATCGAGCGGACTGGGCATGCGTTTGCCAGAGGCGGCGATGCCGCGACGCTCGTCGTAGCCGATGTGATGGATGACGTAGGCGCAGCCGAGATCTTCGAGAAACTTGGCGCGGTCGATCATGCTTTCGCAGATCATGTTATCGCGATAGGCAATATGTTTGCTGCCTTCGCTGGCACTGACTTAGGTGAAGAGTCGATGCGTGAGCAGACGCCCTCCATCAGGTCATGAAATCTTCGGCACCAAAAAAGCGGCCCCTTTCAAGGCCGCTTTAGAAGCATTAAGTGGTGCTGGGTGATTAGACCTTCCACTCGCCGCGGTAGTCGCGAGTGAGCCATTTGTCGTCGCCGCCGCTGATGAATTTGTGCTCGGTCGGGTTCCACTTGAGGTTAGCCCCATACCAGTAACCAAAGTTCATGAGGTGGCAGGAGATGGCGCTGCTGGCACCCACACCCGCGTGGCAAATCGGTTGCTGACGGCTCTTCATGCAGGCAATGAAATCAGCAATCTGATCCTTGCTAACGTACAGCTTGGTTTTGGCATCCTTCAAATATTCACGCTCGGCCAATGCGACTTCACGATCGACGGAGGTGCCTTTGCTTTCTTCTTTGCCACGGAAGGCAAATTTATCCTTCCCGCCCATGCTGAGGGCAAATTTGCCACGACCGACGTTCACTTCACCTTCGGTGCCATGGAAGGTGCAACCCATGCTGCCTTCAGCGTGAGTGAGCACGGTGCCATTGGCGTAGACGAGTTGTCCACCACGCTTAGCGGTTTCGTGATTGGCTGGTGCGCGGACTTCAACCGGACCATTTTCATCCATGCCAAGCCCCCATTGAGCGATGTCAATGTGATGAGCACCCCAGTCGGTCACCATGCCACCGCCGTATTCGCGGGTCTTACGCCAGTTCGGGAAAGTCTTGCTTTCGCCGACCGGGCAGAGCTCGTGATTAAAAGGAGCCAGTGGCGCGGGGCCACACCAGAGATTCCAGTCAAGACCTTCAGGCGTTGGCTCTTCTGGGTACTTGTTTGGCCAAGCAGGATCACCAAAGCTAACCGTGACCGTTTTGATATCGCCAATGACGCCATTGCGGACGAGTTCACAGGCAATGCGGAATTCTTTGCTGGAACGCTGCATTGAACCCGTCTGAAGCACGCGATTGTGTTTCTTCATGGTTTCCACGACAGACACGGCCTCATGGATGTTGTGCGTAAGAGGCTTTTCACAATAGACATCTTTGCCATGGCTCAGAGCTGAATTGGTGATGATCGCATGCCAATGATCCGGTGTGGCGATGCAAACAGCATCGATATCAGCACGCTCGGTGATCTGACGGAAATCGTTTACGGCATCACAGGGTTTACCCTTGCCGCCATTCTTGGCGTAATGCTCGTTCACCTTCGTCTGATACATCTCGCGGCGGAAAGCATAGACATCACAAACAGCGACGACTTCGATTTCTGGATACTGAAGGAATTTGTTGATCAATCCGCCCATCTGCTTGCCCATGCCGATGAAGCCCATGCGGATGCGGCTGGTCGGAGCAGCATCAGCTGACCAAATGCGGCCAGGCAAGATGAAAGGAGCCGCGGCTGCGCCAGCAGCAGTGGTGAGGAAGGAACGGCGGGACGGGTTGGTTTGGCTCATAGAGATGGTCGTGAACTTAACAGGTAGATTCAAACGCCGCCAAGCCTCTTTTTATGCAGCCTTTCAGCTTTAATTCAGGGTAGCTCTAAACTGGCGCAACTCCGCTGCAGCAGCTGGCTGGGTCTGGAGCGATTTCAGGTAGGCTTCTAAAGACTCATCCTCAGTCGGTGCCAGCGGTCGGGTTTCAGCATCTTGAAGCAGCCAATTAGTCCAGCGCATGGCCGTTGCCTCGCTTGGAGAAATTCGAGTCGGCACGGCAGCGATAGCGCGCTGAACATCTTTAAAGCTGAGCGCGATGTATTTACCTTCCGGGGAAAGCCGCCTGCGAGCCAACGCCTCAGAAAGGTCGAGAAACCACGTCGGAAGAGCAACCACCTCTGGAGGCATCGGCAAGGAGAACCAACCCTGCTTTTTGAGTCGGAACTGAATCAGGCGTGCATCGCCTGAGACTCGCAGGGCATCAATCCCAGGTTCTAAATGAATGGCTGGAGTGTGACAATACCCCTGCGCTGTATCCCAAACACGCAGCTCACCCTCATCCGTCACTGTGACAAGAAATTGACCGTCTGGACTAAGCGCCAGCTCACTGACAAAGTTGCTGGGGCGAATCACAATGCCTTTGCTCTTGCCGGTGATGCCATCCCAGAGTCGGACTTCCTGATCCCGACCCGAAGTGACCGCAAGATGTCCGTCTACCGACAGAGCAACCGCCCCAATTGCAGGAGGATGCTGAAACTCGACGCCACGCGCCTTTCCTGAACTAGGATCACGCACCACGACTCGACCTTCAGCATCTGCTGTAGCGACTAAAGACCGCCCCGGATTCCAGCCCAAAGCGGCAGCTTTTTTGAGAACTTCGGGGGCATCTACTGCTAAAGCTGGCGGCGCTAACGCGGGATCATCTGCGCCCGCCAAAAAACGCCTCGTGCTCATGCGCTGATAAATGCTCCAAACCTGCACATAAGGCTCGTATCGCGGTGCCATGGCTAGCATGGATTCATCATCGGTTAAGCTTACTTCAGCGATGCTGTGCTGCAGGCGATGCTGGACGTGTTGATTGGTGCGGGTGTTCCAGATTTGTAGCTCGCCATGACGAGAGACGCTGGTGATCAGACCCGAAGTCGGAGTCTGGTGGGTGAGGAGGATCTCCCCGTCATGGGCCTGGGCAGGAAAGCGCGGCCTGCCATTTTTGAGATTCCAAGCATGAAGATAACCGCTACCATCTCCGACCGTTAGCATCGTGGCTTCAGGATTGAGGGTGAGACTGGTGATGGTAGATGGGTGATTAAGATCCGGTAAAATTTCTTCCAAAGCACGATAATTCAGCGCATGCACTACGCCACTGTGCAGACCGATTAGGATCATCTCACGCGAACGGTTGACGGCAATGGCACCAATCCCATCATCGACTTGAATAGCCTCACCTAGCGGTTGCTTTTTGGCCAGATCCCAAACCTTGACGATACCGCGCTGCCGCCCCTGCCTCAACGTAAATGGACTGCCCGCCGTTGCTAGCACACCGCCTCCGGCATCCATAGATAAAGCCGTTATTGGGCCACTTTCGGAAGGGCCTTCAGGCGGCGTCAGAATCACACCGGCAGCCCATGGCTGACGACGGTCCCAGATGATCACAGTGCCATTCTCACCACCAGCAGCGAGAGTTTGACCATCCGCAGACAGAGACAGGCACAAAGCTGACTGAAACTTCTTTCCTAGAGCTGGGGGCATGATCGGCGATAAAGGGACAGCGGTCTGTTCCCTCAGAGACCATAGAACAATTTGGCCGTCATCCTGAGCTAGATAACATTGCAAACCGTCCTGAGTCATTTGCAAAGCCGTCGTCACAATGCCTGGAGGGAGCACATGGTCACGCCGCACTTGGGTCTTGATATTCCAGAGACTCAGCACCTCCTGACGTTGACTGCTAGGAATGGCCTTAGGACTGGAAATGGCGACGACACAATCTTCCTGCCGACTCACCGCGATCAGCCGAGCCTCGACCGTGCCTGCGGGTAGAGGCAGCGCTGGTGTCAGTGGATGCAGCAGATGTTTGTGCTCCAAAAGAGTCAATAAATTCGTGGCTGCGAGGCGATTGCCAGCATCCGTCCGTAGCGCCCGGCAGAGCCAAGCCACGGCTTCTGTATAGTCGGTGCGCTGGGCCAGCATGTGTGCCATTTGTTCGTCGGAGCGAGAGAACTCCTTCCTCAAATTTTCCCGCCCTAGATCCGCTTCGACGCGGTTCCGTTCAGCAATCAGATAAAGTGCCGTGCTGGTGATTCCTCCAACTAAAACAGCCAAGGCCACCGCTAGGCCAGCCGCGACACCCACACGATGCCGACGCACAAACTTACCGATTAAATAGCGCCGGCTGGGGGGCGTAGCCAACACCGGCTGATCGTACAAATAGCGACGCAGATCATCCGCTAGTTCATCTGCACTGCGATAGCGGCGCGCAGGCTCTTTTTCCAATGCCTTCAGAATAATCCAGTCGAGATCTCCCAGTAACAAAGGTTCGCGAGACGAAGGCCTCGGGGGATCTAATTCCACTTGGTCACGCAGAATTTGATGCATGGGCTTCTGCGCCAGATCAATCGCACTGATCAGCGGCTTTCCCGTCAGCAATTCCATCAGGATGGAGCCCAAAGCATAGACATCGGAACGTGTATCGACATGCGAGCTGCCATGCTGGATCTGCTCGGGACTGATGAATCCAGGGGTTCCCACCAGCTGATCCATACCCGTCATCAGCGTTTGGCTCAGCCCATTTTGCTCCAGCACTTTGGCGATTCCAAAGTCGATCACTTTTGGCACCGGTGCCTCGCCATCCTCCATGATCATCACGTTGGTAGGTTTAAGATCGCGATGAATGATCCCCTTCTGATGGGCATGATTGACGGCCTGACAAACCGGAATAAAAAGCTCAATCCGATCGCGGATGCTGAGTTGCTTTTCCTTGGCGTAAGCCGTGATCGAACGGCCTCGCACCAGCTCCATGACGAAATAGGGCATGCCGCGCTCCGTCTCACCGCCGTCCAGGACGCGGGAGATATTCGGATGCTCCATCAGCGCCAGCGATTGCCGTTCTGTATCAAATCGGGCGATGACCTGCTGCGTATCCATCCCGGCCTTCAAAATCTTGACCGCCACAAAGCGATGAATCGGTTGCGTCTGCTCTGCTTTATAAACCAACCCGAAGCCGCCTTCCCCCAGCTTTTCCAGCAAGTGGAATTTCCCATTAATCCAGCCATCATTTTCCTTCAGCGGATCTTTCGCACGCCCAAGTGAAGCCATGGTAACGACCTCAATTTCTGGATGACCTGACAAACTCCCCCGCATGTCCGGGCGGGCATGAAACGTGGTGGGAGCATTGGAAAAATCTTCAGACACGGAATATGAACAATCTTTCAAGCACGAACCCCGCCGTAAAGCAATCATCTTGATGTTCATGACGCTTCTCACTTGAACGCGAGCTAGCCTTCCGCCATGACTGAGGCCTATGCGTATTCTTTCCGGCCTCCAACCCAGTGGGCGTCTCCACATCGGCAATTACTTCGGCATGATGGAAGCGGCTCTGAAGCTCCAGCATGAAGGTGATGCCTATTATTTCATCGCCGATTACCACTCACTCACCTCCATCCACGACGGCAAACTGCTGCGGGATCACGTGCGTAATCTCGCTATCGACTTCCTGGCCTGCGGACTAGATCCCACGAAGTGCGTCTTTTTCCGTCAAAGTGACGTGCCAGAGCATACGGAACTCTCCTGGATCCTCAGCACCGTGACGCCCATGGGCCTGCTCGAGCGCTGTCACAGCTACAAAGACAAAGTCGCCAATGGCATCAGTGCCTCTCACGGCCTTTTTGCCTACCCCGTGCTGATGGCCGCGGACATCCTCATTTATGACAGCGATGTCGTGCCTGTTGGCCGAGATCAAAAACAACATGTCGAGGTGACACGAGACATCGCCATCAAGATGAATGAAGCCTTTGGCGAAGGCCTCTTCAAACTGCCCAATCCCCGCATTCGCGATGAAACCGCCGTGGTCCCGGGTCTGGATGGTCAAAAGATGAGCAAGAGCTACGACAACACCATCCAGCTTTTTGAAGAACCTGCTGCCTTAAAAAAGAAAATCATGGGCATCAAGACCGACTCCACCCCCGTGGAGGCCCCAAAATCGACCGAAGACAGCAGTATCCTAGCTCTCTACAAGCTCGTCGCCTCAGCTGCCGATTACGACACCCTGATCGCTGACTTCCAGCGTGGTGGCATTGGCTATGGCGACTTCAAAAAACGCCTCCTAGTTGCTGTCACTGAGCACTTTGCCCCCTTCCGCGAACGCCGCGCAGAAATCGTCGCCGATCCGAAGTATGTGGACCGTGTTCTCGCTGAAGGCGCAGAAAAAGCCCGTGCCGTGGCTCGGAAGACGCTCAACCGAGTCCGTGATGCCGTGGGTCTCGGCGGTTAAGCCGTGGGAATCGACGCAAACTTTGACCTACGGCCTGCGTACCATCTTCCCCCCTATGAATCTTTCTCGTCGCAAATTCCTCCGTGGTAGCGGAGTCGCCCTCGGCCTACCGTGGCTGGAGTCCGTGTGCTCCTTTGGAGCCGAGTCTCTCAAGAGCAATGTTGCCCCCCGGCGCCTAGCGGTCTGTTTCACGGGCAATGGGGTCAATCCACATCATTGGGGTGCCACCACAGGTGCCAATGGCATGGAGTTCATGAAGTCACTGTCTCCGCTTGAGCCCCTCAAAAAGCACATCAGCGTTTTTAAAGGTCTCTGGAATCCCACCACGGTCGAAGGTGAAGGCGGGCATTATCCCAAGATGAATGTCCTCTGTGGACTGAAAGTCAAAAAAACCACCACCGACGTGGAGGTGGGCACCACCATGGATCAGCTCATCGCTGCCCAGACAGGCAAACTCACCCCCATCCCAAGCATCGTCCTCGGCACCGAGCGGCCCAGCTACAGCACCGATTCTGGCTTTACCAGCATCTACTCTGCTTACATCTCGTGGAGCACCCCGACCACCCCTGCACCCAAGGAAATCTTCCCCCAGCAGGCCTTTGATCAGCTCTTTGACGATGGCAGCCGCCGAAAACGCGATAAAAGCATTCTCGATCTCGTGCTCGAAGATGCCAATGGACTGAAGCCAAAGCTCAGTCAGCGCGACAAGCAAAAACTCGACGAATACCTCACCTCCGTGCGCGAGATCGAACAGCGAGTCGAATTGGCCGAAAAAATCAGTCAGGTCGAAACCCAGGGTGCTGGCTGGCAGCCAAGCGTGAAAGCACCCACCATCCCGCGCCCAGCCGCCGGTATCCCGACTAGCGCCGAAGATCACCTCCGACTGATGTTTGACATCATGGTTCTGGCTTTCCAAATGGACCGCACCCGTGTGGCCACGTTCATGATGAACAACGACCTCTCCAACATGCGCTTCCCGAGCCTCGATGGCATCAGCGGCGGTATTCATGAGCTTTCTCATCATGCCAATGATGAGCACCGCCTCAGCCTGTATCAGCGCGTGAACCAACATCAAGTCAAGCTTTGGGGTGAAGCCTTGGCTAAAATGCAGGCCACGAATGAAGGCGAACGCACCCTCCTGGAAAACAGCATGATCATGCTCACCAGCAGCCTCTTTGACGGCAACGCACACGATTCCCGGCAACTGCCCGTCGTGCTCGCTGGCGGCGGTGGCGGCAGCATTCAGGGGGGCCGCTTGCACGACCTTAGCGCGGATCCCAATCGTAAACTGTGCCGCCTTCACATCGCCCTCATGGATCGCATGGGCCTACGCACCACCCACTTCGGCGATGCTGAAAATGCTCTCGCCATTTAAAAAGCCAAGGGTCGCGATATGAAGCCTACTGAGTGCTTGCATGAGATCAGACGATTCTATAAAACGTATTTCTCATGAGCACCTCACGCCGCGCCTTTCTCTCGAGTTTAACTGCTTCTGCTGTCACCAGTGCCTATGCGCGTGACTGGTCAGGAAACAGCCCCGAGCGTTATCCAGATCCAGACATCATCTCTCTGGAGCCAGCCTTTGATCAACTCGTCCAAGGCAATTCGCCGATTCGCCGCCTTCACACCGGCATGCTTTGGGCCGAAGGTCCTGCTTGGAACGGTTCTGGAAATTACCTTGTCTGGAGTGATATCCCGAACAATGCGCAAATGCGCTACCTACCCGAAGATGGTCACATCTCGACGCTGAGAAACCATGCCAACAACAGCAATGGCAACACCTTTGACTTTCAAGGTCGGCAAATCTCCTGTGAACACGCAACCCGCAAAGTCGTCCGCTATGACTTAGATGGTCAAGTCACCGTTTTAGCCTCTGACTTTCACGGCAAGCCTTTCAATGCTCCCAACGATGCGGTCGTTCATCCTGACGGCGGCATTTGGTTCACCGATCCCGGCTACGGCAGCATGATGGACTATGAAGGGAACAAGGGCGAACTGGTTCTCAAGGAGGCCGTTTACCGCATTGATCCGAATGGCAAGATTGTAAAGGTCACGGATGAGCTGACGAAACCAAACGGCCTGTGTTTCAGCCCCGACTACAAGAAACTGTATGTCGTGGATACTGGCGAACCCAAAAACATTCTGAGCTACGATGTGATTGACTCCGTGAAGTTGGGTAAAGGCAGCACCTTTGCTGTCAACAAAGGTGCCCTTTCAGACAAAAAGGCAAAAGGCGGCTCAGATGGCGTGCGCTGTGATGTGAATGGCAACGTTTGGGCCAGCGCTGGATGGGTAGGCGATGGCTTTGATGGCGTGCATGTTTTCAGTCCTGAAGGACAGCGCATTGGCCTGATCAAACTTCCTGAGACGGCCAGTAATCTGTGCTTTGGAGGACCTAAGCGAAATCGTCTTTTCATCACCGCTAGTCAGAGTCTGTTTTCCGTTTATGTGAATACCCGCGGAGCCCATTTCTGTTGATGAAAATGCTCCACATCAAATCCAGCTAGAATGGAGAGACGGTTGGCAATCAACGTCAGCAACGTTCGCCATTCACGCATTCCGCTCGACCGTTGCCCATTTTCTACTTAACTGTCAGTCACCATGCCACCCACCATTCGTGACATCTACCTCGGCACTGACTCCGGTGCCACCACTTCCAAAACTGGAGGCGTCTTCGCAACCGGTGAGCCTGTTTCTCGTCAACTCCGCCAAAGCTCGACCAATTCACAAAACGGCACGGCCGCGGTCGTGGCTGGTTGGATCGAAGGCGCTGAAGGTTTTCTCAAGGACAATGGCCTTTCTTGGGACCGCGTTGCCGCTGCGGGACTGGCTCTTCCTGGACCTTACCAGAGTTATGGTGTTCTGGATAAATCCTCCAACCTGCCTGAAAGCTTCACGGGTTGGAATTTCCACGCCGAGTATTCAGCCGCTATCGCCAAGGCCGCAGGCCGTTCCATTCCTCTGTTTGCAGGCAATGATGGCGACTTTGGTGGCGTCGGCGAGGCAGCTCGTGTTCGTGGCGAATCCAAAGCCAGCGTGCTTCTTTTAGCTCCAGGATCTGGCCTAGGTACTGCCTACGTCGATGCCAATGGCCTGCCTCTCTCAGGTGATCACCTTGCCGGCATGGAAGGCGGGCACATGCCTATCCCGCGCCACCTTCTCGGCCATGGACTCGATCAAGTTCCAGCTTTCCGTTGTGGCTGCGGACGCGACTGGGGCTGCATTGAGGCCTATTCCACCATCTCTGGCCTGCCTCAATTCTTGGAATTCTTCCTGACCAAATATCCTGATCATCCATTGGCCATCAGCACCGACACTCCCAAAAACAAAGGCCTCTCTCTGCGTGGCCTTGCTCAAAAGGGCGATGCTTTAGCTCTTCAAATATTTGATATTCAAGCCCGCGCTCTTGGGCTTCATGTCGCGAATTTGTCCATGGCCCTAGACCCAGGTATCGTCGTCATCGGCGGCGGCCTCATGGACCCTGACAGCACGACCCCCGAATTCCGCGATCGTTATCTTGGTGGCATTCGCCAGGCAGCCTTGCCTTATTTATTCCCCAAACAACGTGCCGAACTTCAACTCGTCCCCGCGACGCTAGGTGAACTGTCCCAAGCCATCGGAGCTGCTCTTGTGGCACTCTATTCTCCCAAGGATTGAAGCTAGGTCACGAGGGGTTCTCTCTTCAACAAAAACCCCAGACCACATGGCTGTGGGCTGGGGTTCAACGGGAAGCCAAAGCCGGCCTCAGAACTTAGATGATCTCGACACCTGGTTTCCCTGGAATAGCAACCGGGTAACCACCGTCGGCGTCGGGTTTCACTGGAGGTTCAGTTTCAGCCGTGACGATGGCGGGCATATGCTGGACTTTGGAGTTCAGCGCCTGATCCCAAGTGAGTTCTTTGCCGGAATAGGTCGCCATGCGGCCCATGACAGAAGTCATGGTGGACTCAGCGCCGTAGTAGGCATTGTTCAGCGGGGTGTTATTACGGATAGCGGCCTGGAGGGTATCGTGCTCGATCTGGTATGGATCAGGATCGCTACCACGACGAGCTTTTTTGCCTTTGGATTCACCTTCTGGGGCGACGGCTGCTTCACCACTCGGACGGTATTTCCAGATGGTGTTGCCTTTGTGATCAACAGCGTAGCAGGCACCGCTGTTGATGAGGTAGATTTTACCTTTGGTGCCAGTGAATTCTTCACGCACGGCATTGAAGACACCGGACTGATGACGGCACTGGCTGTTCACGCGGACGCCGTTGGCGTAGGTGTACTCGACGTAGTGATGGTCATAAATCTGGCCGGTCTTTTTCTCGGTGCGCTGCATCCGTCCGCCCATGCCTTGAGCACTGATCGGGTGACCACCGATGAACCAGTTGGCGACGTCGATGTTATGAATGTGCTGCTCGTTGATATGATCACCGCAGAGCCAGGTGAAGTAGTACCAGTTGTTGATCTGATACATCAGCTCTGATTGTCCTGGCTGACGGTCGCGGAACCAGATGCCGCCGCCATTCCAGTAAACTTGACCCGAAACGATGTCACCAATGATGCCATTTTCTTTGACCTGCTTCAGCGCTTCCAGGTAGCAGTTCTGGTAGCGACGCTGAAGACCGACAACGACCTTCAAGTTCTTTTCATCAGCGATCTTGGCCATCTCCTGGACCTTACGGACACCGGGGCTATCCACAGCGACAGGTTTTTCCATGAAGATGTTTTTGCCAGCATTCACGGCTGCTTCAAAATGATACGGGCGGAAGCCGGGAGGTGTGGTCAGGATGACGAGGTCACAGGACTCAATGACCTGCTTGTAGCCGTCCAATCCACTGAAAATGCGGGAGTCATCGACCTGCACTTTTTCAGCATGCTTGGTGCGGAGGTTGGAGAGAGCGCCATCCGCTTTTTCTTTGAAAGCATCAGCCACCGCGTGAAGGACCACACCTTCCTGCTTAGTGCTCAGAGCTTGGTTAGCCGCGCCTGATCCGCGACCGCCACAGCCGATGAGGCCGACTTTGATTTTGTCACTGCCGGCGGCCCAAGCGGATTGGGCGACGGTGAGTGCGCCTGCGGTAGCGGCGGTTTTGCCGATGAAATCACGGCGTGTAGTTGGGGTAGTTTCGGTTGTCATGAGATATTCGAGGACTTTTAAAACGAAGGCTTGGGCCTAGCTGTTCCAAGATTTTTTAATCAGATCGATCCCTTCGAGGTAAACTTGCTCAGTCGTGGGGAAGAAATCACGCCAGACGCGGGTAGCCGCAGCAAGGTCAGGCAGAGAGCCGCCAAAGGCCTCAATGGTCATCCAGCCATCGTAACCGATCTTTTTCAGATGCTGAATCTGCTCGGTGATGTTGATGTGGCCGCGCCCTGGCGTGCCGCGATCATTTTCAGAGATGTGGACGTGGTTGAGTTTGCCGGAAGCAAAGACGGTGTCGATGGCAGTAAAGGGGCACTTTTCCTCAATGTTCGCGTGGAAGGTGTCATACATGGTGCCGAAATTCGGATGATTGACGCGCTTCACGTAGCTGGAGGCCTGCTCCATGGTATTGAGCAGATGGGACTCAAAGCGGTTCAACGCCTCAATGCCGCACTTCATGCCAGCCGCTTCCGCTACCGGTGCGATGGCACGATGGACGGCTGCCGCGTTGTCGAGCTCTTCTTCACTTGGATACTTGCCCGTGAAGTTGCCGAGGACCTGATAATAGGGACCGACTAGGGTCTGCACGCTGGCTTGATGCGCACAGTCAATGACGCGCTTGAGGTGGTCGATAGCACCTTGGCGATTCGCGGCAACGGGGCTGATAGCGTTGTGCTCTTCGTCTGGCAATACAGTCACGGCGGTGGCTTCGAGGCCATTGTCTTTCAGCACTCGACCGATCTTAGCAAAGTGCGATGGATCGCTCACGTCAAAAATAGGGATCTCGACGCCATCATAGCCAGCGGCTTTGAGCTTTTCGATGACAGGGAAGTTTTCATCGGTCACGTGACCGGTCCAGAGGAGTAAGTTAAAACCAATTTTCATGTAAAGGGCCTCTAGACTACGGAGGTCCGATGAAAACCGCAAGAATTGCCTGCAACGATTTAACCTGCCCGCAGTGCCTCATTGAAAAAAACACCGTTGGCGGTAGAGACTGGGGTAGCAGGAACAAGTCGATGCCTCACAAAAGGCGACACCATGGCCAATGGAGCCATGCTTGATGAAAGAAAGCCTTGAAGACTACACCCGTGTGATGCGCGGGCGGTATGCCCGTCGCACGAGCAAGCGAAAAAATAAGGAAAAAATAAGGGTCTGTCCCTTTATAAAACGGATGCAGACAACGGCTCGCAAAATAAGGGTCTGTCCCTTTATAAGAAAAAGGTTGCCTTTACCACTCAATCAGCTTTAAATCACCTCATGCGTCAGCGTCGTCTCAAGGCTCCCGCCAACTCCTATTCCGATACTGCTTTTTACCACTGCATCTCTAGGGTGGTGAACAGGGATTTTGTTTTCGGAGACGATGAGCGGGAGGAGTTTGTGCGGCTCATGCGCGTTTATGAGCGGCTCTGCGGTGTGCGGGTGGTGACATATTGTGTCATGTCCAATCACTTTCATTTGCTGCTGGGCGTGCCAAAAAAGCCTGACGTAATGCCTTCGAATGGAGAACTGATCGCGACAGTGAGGGCTTCACTAGGGCTTCTCGCAGCGACGAATCTGGAGTATGACTTGAAACAGGCGGCGAAGATCAAATCGACCCCATGGGAGGAAGAGATCCGGGAACGTTATCTCCGGCGCATGTGGGATGTGTCCTCTTTCATGAAGACCTTAAAACAAAGGTTTACCCAGTGGTTCAATCGAAGGCACAAGCGGAAAGGCACGCTCTGGGAGGATCGCTTCCGCAGTGTGCTGGTGCAGTCAGCAAGCGGGCCTGTGGCGGCAATGGCAGCCTACATTGATCTCAATCCGATCCGCGCAAATATGGTGGAAGATCCGCAGGAATATCGCTGGAGCGGTTACGGAGCGGCGATGGGCGGTGATGCGCTGGCGACCGAAGGACTACATGAGATCGACAAGATCAGACACTCAGAAATGAATCCGGAATCGGCCGAGTCTTCAGTCAAACCAATGCTGCGACGCTCAGCGGTCGAGGTGCTGGAAGACTACCGGATGCTGCTTTATAGCCGAGGTGAGGAACGGGGTGTGGCAAAGGATGGATCTGCGCTTAAAAAAGGCTTCACGAGAGAAGAATCCCAACAAGTGATTACTGAGGGCGGACGACTTCCCAGATCCGTCTATCTGCGATGCCGCGTGAGATATTTCACGGATGGAGCCGTGATTGGGAGCCGAGATTTCGTTAATGAAGTATTCACGAATCTCAAAGAGCGTTTTGGAGAGAACCGAAAGACCGGCGCACGCCTAATGCGAGGCCTAGCAAAAGACGAAGGACTCTACGCGATGCGTGATTTAAAGCGAGATGCGGTGGGATAAAACTGGGACACTAAAGGCTAATGTTCCTGACGCTGTTCCTCTTCTACTTCTAGGCTAAAGAGAAACTCAACATGCTTCCTATATCGAGTGTCCGAAGGTTGCTTCTTTCCTTGTGATTGCGGGGCGGCCAATGCATTCAATGACTTCTTGAGAGAAGAGGCGGATCACCATGCATTTCCTCCCTTTGAGCCGAAAGCATTAGAGCGCTGACATTACGGATCCTGATTGCACAATAAACAACTGGCAATGTCAAAGAAGAGGTGGATCAAATTGAGCCACTATAGACCTACTTACCGACGGAGCGTGCGGTGATGACGCTTTTCACCAAGCGCAACATGTCCGAAGGTTCATAGGGTTTGGGCAAAACTGCCGCAAAACCATAGGAGGCAGGCTTGGCCATCACGGGATCGTCGGAATAGCCGCTGGAGACAATGGCGGTGACTTCTGGGTCGATCTGACGAAGGCGCTCCATGGTGCGGACGCCGCCCATGCCGTTGGGGATGGAGAGATCCAGAATGACCAAATCAAAACGGCGACTTGCTTGCAGGGACTCCTGATACATCCGGACGGTTTCGCTGCCTTCAGCCGTCTCCGTGATTTCGTAGCCTTGCGTGCTGAGATTCCTAACGATGAGATTTCTGACCAGTGGATCGTCTTCTAAAACAAGGATGCGTGTGACAGCCGCCTGGGGGGCTGTTTCAAAGGCGCGGCTGAGTCCCATGGCATCGACTTCCTCGCCATCGGCATCGACAGGAAGGTAAAAGCGAACGCTGGTGCCTTTCCCTGACTCACTGCGGACGGAAAGAGAGCCACCATGGGCCTTGGCAATCGATTCACAGACCGTCAAGCCGAGCCCAGTGGCGTTTTCGGCTTTTCTGGTGCTGAAATAGGGCTCAAAAATATGCGGCAGATTATCAGGCAAAATGCCTTCTCCACGGTCATGCACCTCAATGATGATGCCTAGGGGCGGATCGGCCGGGTCACTGGTAGCATCATGCGGGAACATTTCCCCTGCATCTGGGGCATAGCAACGCACGGTGATCACGCCGCCTTCTGGCTGAGCTTGTTCGGCATTACGCACCAGATTGGCCAATAACCGACGGATCTGCGCAGGATCGACTGCGACGGTGGGTAAGTGAGGGGACACTTCCAGACGATACTCGATGCGTGTGGCCCGAGTGTGATGTTGAAAGAATTGCTCCACCATTTCGCCAAAATTGGTCGGACGTTTAATCGGGGCCCCGCCACGAGCAAAGGTGAGCAACTGCTGCACAAGGCCTTGGGCCTGAAGGGTGGCCTGCTTGGCTGAATGCAGCTCAGGGAGCTGAATGGCGGAGCGCAGGCGCATCTCTGCCAGTGAAAGATTGCCTAAAAGAACTGTCAGCAGATTATTAAACTCGTGGGCAAAACCACGAGCCAGCAAACCTAATGACTCCAGGCGATCCAGACGGTGCTTACGCTCGGCCTCCTCACGCTTGGAGGTGATGTCCTGCCACAAAATCAAGAGACCTTCTGCGAAAGGATAACCGCGCAGTTCGAGCCAGACGTGCTTTTCTTCAAAAAACAGCTCACGGCTGACCGGCTCACGATGCAGCATGGCATGCGCAAAGGCTTCGTAGTGAATTTCTTTGGTCGCCGCAGGCAGGAGATCCCAGAGATTGGCTCCCAGGAGTTTCTCAGGCCCACGCTCAAAGAGCTGTTGAGCACTGGCATTGGCATAAATCAGACGCCAGCGTCCATCCAATGCCACCAGTGGATCTGAAATACTCTCGACGACATCGACGAGAGGAGCCTGCGCGGTAGCATCGGCAGGGCTGGTCAGTGCATCTGACTCCGCCATAGCCTCAGGGGATTGAGCGCGGAAAAGGATGACCACGCCCGTGAGCTGCCCACTTTGATCGCGAAGCGGGGTGCTACGATCCTGAATCGGCAGACGAGCCCCACTGCGCGTCGTGAGCCAGACCGTGCGATCTTGAGCAGGCTGACTCGGGGTGGCGAGCTCGACATTGGCGGGTTCACCACTGGCCGCATAGATGCGGAACACTTCGTGCAGGGTGCGGTTGACCACGTCTTTTGGGTCCCAGCCTGTGATGCGAGCTGCAGCTGGATTCATGGAAATGATGACGCCAGCCAAATCCGCCGCGATGACACCATCCGCTAAGCTTTCAAACGTCTCAAAATAGCTCTGCTCCCTGCGGCAGCGGCTCTTCTCTTCGTGGATACGATTGGCAGCGATCTCCACGGTGAGTCGCAGCTCATCGTGACTAAAAGGCTTCAACAAGTAACCTTGAGGGCGGGTTTCTCGGGCACGATTCACCGTTTCCAGATCCGCACAGGCAGTGACATAAATAATGGCGACAGGTCGGCGCAATTGAAGTTGTCGTGCTGTTTCAATCCCATCCATGCGCCCATCCACATGCACATCCATCAGGATAAGATCGGTGCAAAGCTCGTTGTATCTCTTGATCGCCTCCTCACCGCTGGCACAGGTGCCAACGACTCGATGGCCGAGATCATTCAAGCAGGAGGCCATGTCGCAGCCTACCAGCCCTTCGTTCTCGACGATTAAGATGCGGAGTCGATCAAAATCTGTCATTTGGAGTTAGCAAAACCAAGCTAGCTCTAAATATCAGCATATGCTATAGGAAATCGCAAACTAATTTCAGCCCCCCCTGAATCACTCCGACCCAGAACAAGCTGCCCGCGCATCTGTTCGGCAAAAACTGTCAGTATTTTTAAGCCCAACCCAGTGCCACTGCCTGGACGCAGGTCATCGGGGATACCGACTCCATTGTCAGTGACGACTAACTCACCCTGCTTGCCTGTGAATGTAAGAGAAGCTCTGACCAATCCCTGACGTCCGTCCGGAAAAGCATGTTCAAAGCAGTTAGATAAGGTTTCATTAAGAGTCAACGCCAGCGGCATCAGCCATTCCTGCTGAATTTCCCCCGCCTGCAGATCAAACTGCACGTCCACACGATCGACCTGCAGTTGGTAGCATTCTCGGAGGTGGCCGAGCAGGCCTTCGGCAAATTCATTGAAACCTTCGGAGGTTCCGACAGCGATCTCGTAAAGATGCTGATGAAGGTCCGCAATAGACCGCACTCGATTCTGGCTGGAGCGCAAGGCATTGCGTGCGGAGAGGTCGCTGGTCGAATTTGACTCCAGATTCAATAGGCTGGAAATGATCTGCAGATGATTTTTGATCCGGTGATGCGTTTCAGATAAGAGTAGCTTTTCACGCGGCAGATTCATCATCGACCATGGCACAGCCCCTGTCGGAGTTAAGATCGGCTGGGGAACGACCATTTTGATCAATGCTGCCTCCGGCTGTTCCTCTGGCGCTGCCTTTTCAGCGATTGGCTGTGGTGAGGGCACTTCACGCTGGACCTCAGTCCATTCAGTGACTTCGAAATCAAACCCGCCATGACCTCGTGGACTGACCTTGAACTGACAGGTCTGGCGCTCCCCTAATGAACGGTAGCAGTTCATTTGGACGACTTGCTCCGGAGTCTCTGCCAATTCGGCCATGTGCGCGTAAAAGCCACTGGCATCTGAAGGACGAAAGTGCTGATGCAGTGGCCGACCTTCTGCTTCTTCAGCAGTCAGTCCGAGCAATTCCAATCCGCGGACAGTGCACTCTTTGATACGTCCATTCACGTTGGTTTTGAAGAGAAGCGTTTCTGTGACAGTGGTCACGGGCAGCATAGTAACTTGAGCTTCCGGCATCGCTTCGTCAGCCACGATTTCGTCCTCGGCCGATTGTATTCGCCGGGTGGCTGGTCTTTGCTCAAAGAAGTGAATGGTGCAGTGCGGTTCACCCTCTGCATCAGTGACCTGAGCTAAGTGCAAGTGAGCGCATACAGTGGCGCCGTCTGTCTGCTTGACATTGACGACTAATTCAGCACTACGCTGGCCTTCGACCTGCATGAGTTGGACGAGGTCCCGTCGGCTCTGCCCGCTTTCAGGCTCTAACCAAGCATCTAAGGGATAACGGCGCAGCTCATTTTTAGGGTGGCCCAGCAATGCCTCTGCACGGTGATTGACTTCAAAGACAGCGCCCGTTTTATCCATGAGCACAATTGGTATCGGTGCTTCTTGAAGTAGGGTACGGAACTTCGCCTCTGTGGCACGCAACTGTTCTTCATGGCGGCACTTTTCTGTGGAGTCCAAAATATTGATCAGCAGGCCCCCGCCAGGCAGACTCACGGGCTGGAACTCAAGCTCTTTCAGCAGACCATCCGCTGTTGCTAGAGAAAAAGTGCGGGTAAGCTGACGACGCCACACGTCTTCACGCCAAAGAGCCGCAACATTGTCGCGGTGTTGATCACTCGGGCAGGCGGCGGCTAACCACTGTTCCACGCTTTCATCACCCAACAAGGGACGGCCCAATAGCTTCGCCAATGGCTCGTTTTGATAAACCGGTGAACCAAGCTCGTCTAAGACCAAAACACCACAGGGCAGCACTTCCAAATACTGTTTCGCGCGGGTCTCACGTTGCGAAAAAGTACGCTCGGCCTCATGCAGTGTGCGTAACTCCTGCTTCGCGCGGGATAGATCATCTTGAAGACGACGCATCTCTAAACTATTCACCAGGCCTTCCTGAGATGGCGGCTGCGTAATCGCAGCGACGGCGCTGGCGATGGCGGGCAAATTCATAGGGGCCAATGACACTCGAGGTGCTGCCTCTGCCGGTAAAGCCACTGCTGTAAAACGTGGCGACTCCGGATTTGATTCGACTTTAGCAATCAGCCAATGGCTTGGGCGCGACACTCCGGCCCCATTCATCGCCGCCCAGGTCGAGGCCACTCCTGTTTCCTGAAGTGTTAAAAGACGTGATTCTGCACTCTCCCTCAGATTTTCAAAAATTTCGAGAAGCTGCACTTTCAGCGCTTGCGATTCGCTACCTTCGCTAAAAATTTCCCAGAAGATAGATTCGCCTTCTTGTAAACCTTTGGCCAGACATAGCCGTGAAGCCGCACTATTCGCTGAATGTACCACTCCGAGAGCATCGATCATCACCATGGGCAGAGAGCAATCGACCATTTGAATGCTTTCTGTTGTCTGCGTTTCAGAAGTTCCACCTTCGAGATCAGATTGACATTCTTTGGTTTGGCCAAATCTTTCACAAGTCACCATTAGGCCGCCAACAGAAGCGTCTGCTTGTATTCGCCATGGGCGGACTTCCCATCGGTAAATGATACGCACTCCATCTGGTCCCGAAAGAGCATCGTGCTCACTGCGAATCACATGCCCATGAAGCGCACGTTCATAAACCTGCCGCCACCCAGGGTGTAGCCCGGGAAAGACCTCATACTGGCTCCGGCCGATCAGCGGCTGAATACCATTGAGTCCAAATTCATCCATCCATGCACGGTTTGCTAATAGATAGCGCATGTTTTTATCAAACATGGCCATAGAGACCGGCGCATTCTCCACCAGCACGCCTAGGATTAACTCCATTTCATGCGAAGACTCATGGGGATTGCCCAAATCATCTCCCCCAGATCTTGAAGTGGAAGCAGGCGTAGGGCGAGGTTGGATCACGTTTTGTAGTACAGATGGAGACATGAGAGTCCGAATAGGTCAAAGTTGAAAGTTTTTAAAATATAAACCAACCTTAACATCTCAACAAGGAGAAACCCGACAGATTTGCGTCTCAAATTATCACGCTTCAAACGTCCGGAATCTTTTTTTATTCACGGTGATACGGCTCCTTTCTCATGATGGTGTAGGCCCGGTAGATCTGTTCCGCTAAAACAACCAAAGCAATCTCATGCTGAAGGGTGTAGCTAGATAAAGTCCAACATTCATCGGCCTGTTCACGAAATTTTTCAGAGTGGCCGTCGGCACCACCGATGATCAGGCTGGCGCGTTTCGTTCCCCGCAGGTCATGCTGCTCAATCCAACGTGCTAATTCCAAGCTCCGGCGGGACTTTCCGCGTTCATCCAGAATGATTCGCAGGCTTTCTTCACTCGCATTCAAGAGCTGTGTTTCCACTTGATCTCTTGGCCCCTCTTTAATCACTACATGCTCGATACGCGTGACTCTTTTCAGACGGTATAAATAATCTTCGAGGGCCGCTTTTGCCCAAGGGAGTGCGGGCTTCCCAACAGTGATCAATTTCCATTGCATGAGAGTTTCATGGACCAAAAAAACAGAATCGCCAAGCTATGATAAATCTAATTAAAATGAATAATAAAGCTGTTATTCTAAATCCTGAACTCATTACTGTTGCAAAAACAAAAAAAGTTCACTAAAATGGGAATGCGAATATTAAAAAATCCTCGCTCAAGTCATGACACCTTCACTAATGTCCCTCCGTTTATCACTCATTGGCCTCACCGCCTTTGTCGCTGTTTCATGCCAGGCCCCCCCGCGGGAAGCTTGGAATGAGATTCGCTCACGTGGCTTAATCACTTATTACATGGAGAACTCAGGCTCACCGCTGACGCGTTCCTCCTCCAATCAGTCGGTAGCGAGTAGCACGCCTGTTCAAGCCGTCACTCAACAGCCTCCTTTTGACACCCCTCCGCCTGCACAGTTAGGTCAGGATCTGCCCATGGCCAATCCTGTAGCAGATCTGCCAGGTTATGTTCGCAGCCCTTACACCAATCCAGGTCGTTTGATCGATGTTCGCGGCATGAGCACGGGTTCCCGCGTCGTGTGCCCTTACACACAGAAACCTTTTATCGTTCCTGATGCAGCTCCAACTTCTGTTCCTAATGTTGCCAGTGCACCTCAACTACCAGTAAATAGCACGCCGAGCGTGACTCCGCGAACTTCTGAGCCGCAATTACGCCCAGAACCACGCCCGACCCCAGCCCCACTCAATAGCAATGTCGCGGCAATGACCAAGCCAACTCCTGAACCGAAGCTGGAGCCAACGCCAGCACCAACTCCACCCACTACATCAACTCCAGCTTCTTATCTACCTTATGGTTCTTCCATCCCCGGTCGTGCTGGTTTTGTGAATAGTCCGTTCGCTGCCAAGCATCAATTGGTCGATGTAACAGGTCTGCCTGCTGGCATGGAAGTGAAGTGTCCCTACACTGGCAAGCTCTTCCGCGTTCCACCCCAATAGCTCCTGACTTCAAATTACAAAAACCCTGCCTGATCTGATCACGGCAGGGTTTTTTGTGTCTGCGAATCTGTTGAGGTCTGGTTCATCGCACGCTATATCCGCTAGGCGTTCCCTAGTGATGTCTCCCACTGCATGCATGTTTAGGTTTCGAATTCTAGACACACTTTTCTTCATAACGCCCGTTTTTAGCAAGCGGCGCCCAGAAGAAACCCATCGGTTGGTGCCAATGGTGCAAAATCCGATTGCCCCTGGAAAGTTGATCGGCAGGCTTACGGACTAAAAGCCCACTCTGGGGCATTGAGCATAGCCCAAAGGATGTCTTCAAGGCGTTGCCGCCACTCGGAATGCAGCCGGTCGGTAGGAGGGTCGCCAGCACGAGCAGCAGATTCTTGAGCCATGCGCACGGTAGTAGCCTCGGAGTCGAGGTGGTTGGACCAACTAACATACTTCTCGCGCGAGCGCGTGGATTCGAGAGATGCGACCTGAGATGGCTGATTGAGGCGTGAGTTAAAGCCTGCGCTGAGGTGCTTCGTATAAAGTTCTTTTTCTTCAGCACTGGGATGGCGAGTGAGGAGTTTGAGGAAGAGTTGATCGATGAACTGATCAACGGATTGTTTTTTCAAAGCAAGCTGCGTGACGCCGTGGTCGGCGCTGAGTCGCGTGAGCCAGATGCCGACAGTGCCATTACTGAGGATAGCGGGCTGGAGGACGTTGGGATCAGCGTCTCGTTTACTTGTGGGATCTTGCCGGGAGCCGCGCCAACCAAAGGCGGCCAGCACGTCAGTGACGGCCTGAATGCGTGGCAGATTGAGGCTGGGGCGGTCGCGTTCATTGCTGGTGCTGGTGAGCATCCAGCTGCGGTGCGGTTTACCGAGATGAATGGCGTTTTTGAGGTCGCGGGTGTTATCGATGTCGAGGCAGACTTCTTCGGTACGGAAAGGTTTGCCGGTGGCCGCAAAGAGACTGTCCACGATTTGCTCAGCGTAGAGTCGGCGGGGGGCAGGGCTGGTGTAGAGTGGACTGGTTTCTTTCAGGGTGGAATCCGTGGCGCGCTGATAAGCAGCAGAATTCAAAATGATTCGGGCAAGTTTTTTCACATCGTAACCACCACGCACGAATTCGCGTCCGAGCCATCTGAGTAGTTCAGGATGCGTGGCCTTACCCTTCTCCCAATCATCGACAGGATCGACAATGCCACGACCCATAAAGCGTGACCAAATGCGATTGGCCATGACCTGGGCAAAACGCTCGTTTTGCGGCGCAGTGATCATAGTAGCGAGCTGGTCGCGCGTGTCCTTAGGATCGACAGCGAGAGCTGCAGCGCTTTCATCACAGAACTCTGCGAAGGGCCATTTGGGTTGTACTTTGGTGCCGGGCTTTAGCGTGACCTGAATGAGTGGCTTACGGCCTGCAGCGATGATCTTGTCGGTTGAAACCGTGCTGGTGATTGGCAACTCAATCTCCTTGGCCCCGAGCATGGCGGCTAGGTTAAACAAATCTTCCTGCATCGACTTGTTCGTCGGCGAGTCATGACAGCGGGCGCACTTCATTTCCACACCAAGAAACGCAGCACTGACGATCGTACCTTTCGCAGCCATGGGCACGTCGTTTTGTGAGGCGGTGCCAAAGCCCGCAGGGCCGCCAAGTCGCTCACTACCCTTTTGTCTCAGCAATTCAGTGACAAAAAGATCCATAGGTTTGTTATCCTGAAGAGACTCGTAAAGCCACCAGCGGAAGGGTCCGGTATTGTTGAGTGTCGGATTGAGGATGTTTGGATTTTCGGCCAGCACATCCTGCCAATAGCCCATCCAATGATCAGCCCAGCGTGGGTCGGCAAGCAGGTTGTCGATCACCGCTTTGCGATCATGATTTTTCTGGAACGTTCCAATCTCCTCCAGCGTTGGAGGCACACCGACCGTATCAAGATACACTCGGCGCAAAAAGGTGAGGTCGTCCGCTAGCTGGGTCAGTGTGAGGTGATCCGCTTTGATTTCAGGCCAGTTAGCACCTTCTTCGATCCATTTCGTCAATGTGGCGATCTGATCTTTCGTGAGGCGTTCGCCCTTGGGGGGCATTCTGTCGTCTTCATCTTCGGAGTGAATGCGAGCAAGAATGGAACTTTCGCTTGGATTGCCAGGTGTAATGCCCGCACCGTCGCTTTTGCCACCTTTGAGGGCATCGGTAAGGGCATCAAGTTTTAGTCCACCTTTGGCCTTGGCTCCGCGATGGCATTCGATGCATTTGGCCTCAAAAAGCGGCTGTACCTCTTTGAAAAAATCGATGCTGCCTTGATGGGCGGCCTGATTGGAAACAGTGGCGATCCGTGCAGCAATAAAACGATCAATCTCATTACCTTCGGGGAAGCCTTGAGGCAATTCGGGCACCTGGCTTTCTTTAGACTTGGCCAGCCACTGCTTAGCGGCATCGCGTCGCTTCGACCAGTAACCCTCATACTTAGTCCGCATCGTGGCGCGGGCTTTGGCATTCACCGCTTCATAATGCTTACGGCGCTCTGCCTCGTAAACAGCCAAGCCTTGATCATGATAAGGAACATCGCGCTTCCCAGGTGAAAGCAGCTTCCATGAATCGCTACCTTCGGGCGACCAAGCGACCACGGTTTCACCGAGTTCAGGGCGGCGCACACTTTTTCCAGCGAAACTACCCACCACTGTTTCTAAGACGATGAATTGCGGCTTGCCGGTTCCCGTGATCTCGCACCAGGCCTCACGGTTTCCTGGTGGAACAAAGCGAAAGTCTGATCCAAGATTTAGATAGTCTTTCTGATCGGACACAAGGTGATGACCATCGCTATCGTTCGGTGGAAAAGGCGTGTTAAGCACGGACTTGCCGTCGAGAAAGAGATTCGTAGCCCCACGAGCACGCAAGAGTAAGCGGTGCTTGCCTTTCGGAAAGGTCACGCTTGCGGCGGCGCGCAGCAGAAAAGGTATGTGGCGCTCCCCCCGAACCCCAGTATCGACGTATTTTTGAGGCACCTCAAGGAAGCCGAAAACATCTTCCAAATAGCTCTCTGCTACCTTCGGCGGCTCACTGGGCCAAGCATTCGATTCAGGCATGCCTTCTTCAGCGATTTGGACGAGCACACGGCCAGTGGGAACCTCCTTTTGAGCAATGGGCGGTGGTGGTGAGACAAACTGGTAGCGTGATTTCAGAACCTCCGCATCGATCTTACCACGATAGATCGCCACATCGTCCAACCAACCACTCAGCGCATGAGAGGCACCTAGGGTAGAGCCATTGCCGATCATGAGTGCGTCCCCATCAGTCACAGGTGCCCGATCCGTCGCACCACCCATATCCCAAGTGCCGTCGGTTTCGCGACCATCGATGTAACCTTTGATGCTCTTTGATTTGCCAAAGGTATACGTTACCGCGATGTGATGCCAGCCTCCGCCAACCATCCGATCCTTAGACCACCAGCGATGCCAATCCCCTTTTCTATCCGGCGCATTGGCGCTGTGAAATAGAAAACCAATTTGGCCATTCTGAAGCCGCAACGCGTAATTCTGATTATTCGCTCCTAACTCCTTCGTTCCTAGCCGCCCTTTGCCGAGAATGTAAGGCGTGCCTGTCAAATCGGCCAGTTTCACCCAGGCCTCAAGGGTGATGGTCTCATTCAACCCGAAGCGTAGTTCGTGGCTATCTGCAATCTTGAGTGGCGTCTTCACGTCAAAACGGCGTGCGGTATTGGTCTGCGAAAAACCAGGGTAAGTCGGCGCACGTGGTCCTGCTTCTTTGGCATCTTCGAAGTGCCACTGCATCAGCGGCACGATCTTGACCTTTTCGGGGATATCAAGACCCCCAGAGTCGCTTTGGGCCATGGCGACGGCAGGCAAAAGGAGAGTGCAGAGAAAAGCAGAACGTGTCATTCTGTTAATAACGGTGATTTGAGGCATCTTTCAGCACTAAGCTCACCCCACTTTCGTGAGGGAGAAAATGGGCCTGACTATGATAAAGCGGCAGCTTGTAACCAGATGACCTTGAGATAATTCCAGCCTTTGAACGTTCAACTGACTGCAAATTGATGACGAATTTGGCGAGAAGACTCTTGGCAAGACCAACGACGGTGATTAGCCCCCGCACCAAGAATGATCGTGCAGCGCCATTGCCTTTATTCAGGTTGATGTCATGATAAACGCTCATGAACTTTCCTTTTGGAATTTTGTCCATCTCCGGACGTTGGTTTCTCGATTTCCTTGCCTATCTCGGGGAGCTAGGCGCGCTCACTGGCGAGTTGGTCGAGTCGATCAAATTGGGTGCCGTCCGCGGGCGACTGATGCTGCAACAAATTGTCACCATCGGCTATGGATCACAGGCCGTCGTGATCGTGACAGGGGCTTTTACAGGCGCTGTTTTCACAGCGCAGTCTTATTTTAAATTCAAAGATTTCGGCATCGAATCTTCGGTCGGGGGAATCGTCAGTGTCTCTCTCTTTCGCGAATTAGGACCTGTTCTGGCGGGTTTGATGGTGACCGGCCGTGTCGGGGCCTCCATGGCGGCGGAGATTGGCACCATGAAAGTCAGTGAGCAGATTGATGCCCTGCGAGTGATGGGAGCACACCCCGTGGATTATCTGGTGCTGCCACGTTTTTTAGCGATGCTCATTTCTATGCCCCTACTCATTTCGGAGTGCATTGCTTTCGGACTGGCGGCTTCCTTCATAGTCGGGACAGGGATTTTTAATATTCCCTACGCTTGGTATTGGAAGCATGTGGTCGATCATACAGCCTTAGAGGATGTTAGTTTTAGCATGATTAAAGGCTTCGTTTTTGGCATCCTCATCGTCCTGATTTCCTGTCATCAGGGACTCATTGCCAACAATGGCGCCGTGGGTGTGGGACTCGGCACGACACGTGCCGTCGTTTATTCTTCTTTGTCGCTTCTAGTTTGTAACTTTTTCCTGACTTTCCTCCTGAACTACTTCTTCCCGCTTGGCAGCGCGTTGTGATCTGAGACCATGGCCACCCTTTCATACGAAGAACCTTTCATCCGCATCACAGGACTCAAAAAGAGCTTCGGTGAACAAAAAACGCTACAAGGTGTGGATCTGGACATCTATCACGGTGAGACGTTGGTGCTGATCGGTCCGAGTGGTGAAGGAAAAAGCGTGCTTTTGAAACACATCATTGGCCTGCTAAACCCCGATGATGGCAAAGTCGAGTTAGAAGGAACCGACCTCAGTCACATGAAGGAGCGCGAGCTGCTAAAGATGCGTCGGCGCATGGGCTACCTATTTCAAAACGCAGCTCTTTTTGACAGTCTAACGGTCGCCCAAAACGTGGCCTTTCCATTACTCGAAGCCGGCCTTCGAAACCGAGCCGAAATCTATAAGCGGGTGCAAGAGGCCCTGGAACTCGTTGAACTGGGTGAGCACAAAGACAAAATGCCCGTCAATCTTTCTGGTGGCATGAGAAAGCGCGTCGGCATCGCCCGCGCCATTATTGGCAAGCCTGACTGCGTTCTTTACGATGAGCCGACTGCGGGCCTAGACCCCATCGTCACGGACGTCATCGATCTCATGATTCAGCGACTGCAAAAGCGATTCCAAGTCACCAGCATCGTCATTACGCATGACATGGGTAGCGTCTTCAAAATTGCAGATCGGGTGGCCATGTTAAAAAACGGTGTCATTTATTTCATCGGCACTCCTGATGAGATGAAACAATCTCCTGATCCTGAAATTCAAAACTTCATCGCAGGCCGCTCCGGCATGTGTGCCTAAATCCCTATGAATTCTCATCGTAAAACTGATATCCTCGTCGGCATGTTCCTCTTTGTAGGATTACTGCTGCTAGCTGCGCTTATTCTACAATTCGGCAGCTTACGCAGTTATTTCCGAGATTCCTATGTTCTGAAAGTAGCCTTCCCCAAAGCCTCTGGCATCAAAGAAGGGTCTCCCGTGTACCTCGGCGGATCTAAAGTTGGTAAAGTCCTATATCACCCGCGTCTGAATGACACCTATTCAGGCGTCATCATTGATTTGGAAATCTTTGATAGCGTGCAAATTCCCATGGAATCTGCCATCGCCATCGGCTCAGACGGCCTTATGGGAGATGCTATGATCGAGATCCAACCCTCTGAAAAAGAGGCCAAAGAGTTCGTGCCTCATGATTACAAAAAAATCATCAAAGGCCAAGCCGGAGGTGGCCTTTCAGATCTACAAACACAGGCCGAGCAAGTGGGTAAAAAAGTCGATCTCGTGCTGGATGACGTGCGCACAGCCCTAGTGGACATCAAGGGGGCTATGGCAAAGATCAACCAAGGCGCGCTCTCCGATGCCACGATCAATGACTTCAAACAAAGCATGGAGCACCTGAACAAAACCATGACTCGTGTGGACGATAAAGTGCTCGGCGAAGACAATGCCAATAACCTTAAGGCCGCACTCGCCGATTTAAAAGACGCATCTGCCAGCTTCAAATCCAGTGCTAAAAACGTCGAAGAATCCACCAAGCGCCTTGGGCCTATGTTTGATAAGCTCGACCCCGCCATTGGCAAAGTGGACAAGGTGATGACCACGGCAGATGACTCCCTGCAATCCATCAAAAAAACTGCTGACAGCTTTGCCATTGCCGCCAAAAACATCACCACAGGCAAAGGCCTGCTGGGCGCACTCACCAATGACGCCGAACTTAAAACCGAGTTCAAAGATCTAATCTCCAACCTCAAGCGCAATGGCGTGATCTTTTACAAAAACAGCGCCGACAAAGAACGCAGTGAATCGACTCCGAGCCATGCATCTCTAGAGCCTGCTGCGTCAGCCACAGGCTTAAAACCCATCTTTGGTCGTTAACTTTGCTGACTCGGCTTGGCATAAGCTGAGCCGAATGGCGCAGGAGTCTAGAAGGAAGGATTCACTTCTTCTTATCCCATTCGTTGGCTTTCACGACTTCAGCGATCGTTGCTTTGAGTGCGAAGTCATCCGGCAGAACTTTGAACTTGATGAGGTAATCCATGGCTTTGAGAAAGGTCAGGGCATCACCCTTTCGTGACTCCAGCTTTTCTTTGGGCGTATCTTTTAGATGGTCGATGAATTGACGCGCCGCCGCGAGACCAGACTCACGCGCTGCTGGGTCATCGGCATAACAGAGGCTTTCTAGCAAGCGGTACATCTTAGCATTTCCCTCGAGTTTCGCTGCATCTTGTCGGAGGTCTTTCGCAATCTCACGGCGCTTTGCCGCTACAGCAGCTTCGCTCATGCGGCTGTATTCGCCACCTTCACTCGCTCGTTTGGGCAGGGGACGGTACCAGATATTGCGATAGCGAACTGGATTGCCATGATCCTGAAGTTTCAGCGGGCCTTTCTCTGGGAAGGCACGGGATTTTGACCGTGATTTATGTCCACCACCACCTTCAAGAGGTGTGTGATCTTGCGTGAGAACACCATTCACAAAAACCGTGATATAGCCAGGATCGATCTCCTGCCCATCCTTGAACAATGGACGCCGAAAGACAATGTCGTAAGTCTGCCATTCACCCGGAGCGTGCAGGGCATTGACCAGTGGTGGATTGATGCCGTAGATGGACGAAGCAAAGCCATCGGCATAAGTTGGGTTCTTATAATTATCCAGCACCTGCACTTCCACTTGCCCCATCAGGAAAACACCGCTGTTACCGCGCCCCTGGCTATTGCCTTCCACCTTACTCGGCGCACTCCATTCGAGGTGAAGTTGGCAGTCAGCGAACTCTTCCTTGCTGCGAATGTAACCACTGCCTGGCACGCATTGCAAAACGCCCTCTTTCACTTCCCATTGGGTCGGTTCAGCAGGCTTCTTGTCTGCTTGCCATTTTTCAATCTCTTCAGCCTTACCTCCAAACAAAATAATGGCGTCAGAGGGTGGATTCCCGGGCCTTTCCTGAGAACTGAAAGTCCCTGGCTCGACCCGCATTGGCTGAGGCCGATTCATGTCATGAATCGCCCAGGGATGCGTGGCATCCGGTGCATCCCCGTAAAAACCACCTTCGGCCAAAGCCGCTGAGGTGAGAAAAGTCAGTGCAAAAGTGTGAAGCGTGAATGAAGTCATGGCAGATTTGAAGAATAGACTCAAAAGCATCTGGGGCAATGATCCTTTCATTAAGTCCAAAGCTGAGACAGAGCGCAACACGTTAGGTCTGGCACGGAGACGTTAGATCCAGAACGAACTGACTGTTGGTCCGACTCGAAATGTTTGAGCCCGCACCGGGCGTCGTCAATGCATGGGTAAGCTTGGTTTAGGATGAGGTGACAGGCTGATCGTCCAAGGACGAATGGGAGCACTGACTGAGCTTAGCCCAGTGGAGGATGGCTGAGTCAGCCAGCAGAGCAAGGTCAAGGCGCCAGCACGCACTTTTGGATGCCTACTTCTCCTTCAAAGGCAATGAAATTGAGTTGCGCCTTTTTCTCCGCCAAAAGGGCATGTTGGGCCTTCAACGTGATCCCGGCGAATTCGACGATGAGTTCGTTCCCTTTGAACGTGAGGCGTAATGTCTGCCACTCGCTCGATTTGAACTTCACGCGTTGTTTGCCGAGCTGAATCGTTTCTTGATCCTTCGTGAGAGGATTGATGGCAATGTCGAGATTCGCATGCGAGAGCACCACGCGGTAGCTTTGTTTGTTTTCAACCGTGTGAATGCGCAGCGAGTGACGATCTGCTTCGCCAAGGCGGAGTTGGAATTCGAGCACCCCATCGGTGAACGACGTGGGGCCCGTTAGGGTGGCACCTTTGCTATCAGACTTACCAAACATGGCTCCATCGCGTGCGGTCCATCCTTTGCCTTTGAAGGTCGTGAGATCGACGTGCTCTGCGTTGGCGAGCGGCGGCAGCTCGGCAAAGGCAGGTTTCGGCTTCAGGCCAGCCGGAGGCAGTTCACGACTGTAACCGCCGTCGCGGTAGCGATTGAGTAGGGCTTCCAACTCTTTCACCAAGACCGGTAGCTGCGCGCTGAGTTCGTTCCCTTCGGCAATGTCGGCTTTCAGGTCATAGAGCTGGGGTTTGAACTGAACAGCATGTGCTTTTTTCGCCGCAGGTTTCACGTCATCCGCAGGAATACCTTCAATCCATTTGTAGCCGCCTTTGCGAATGGCAAAATTACCATCGGCACTGTGGACGATCACGTCGGGACGCAACGGGCCTTCGTAGGTTTGGCCAAACCAAGCTTTGGAGACATCGTGGCTATCCTCGGCACCATCGCTGGCTTTGGGCAAAGCGGCAGCCGTGATGCTGGCAATGCTGGCAAGGGTATCAACAAGGCTGATCGTCTCATCGCAGACTGTGCCCGCTGGAACATGGCCAGGCCAACGCACAAGGTATGGCACACGGAAGCCGCCTTCCCACACATCATGCTTGCCACCACGAAACGGCCCTACGGGCTTCAATCCGGCCTTCTGAGCATCGGTTTGCACTAGGTTGGCATTCTCCGGTTTGTTCACGCCGCCGTTGTCGCTGCTGAAGAGCACCAGCGTGTTGTCTGCCAAGCCTTGTTTGTCTAGCGCAGCAAGCACGCGGCCCACACTAAGGTCCAGATCACCGATGAAGTCGCAGAACGGTCCACCTTTGCTTTTACCTGCCGTGGCCTTCGATGGCGTGATCGGGTTATGCACGGCAACTGGCGTGAAATAGACAAAAAAAGGCTTGTCATTTTTTTGCTGGCGAATCCAGGTCACCAGCTTGTCGGTCAGCGTTTCCATCACATTTTCGTCCACACGTTTCGGAGCATTCAATTCGAGCGTTTTGGTCGGTTTCCCCTTCTGCTGGCCGATCGTGAAATATGGCGGACTCGGCGAGGTAGGGCTGTTCTTGTTCAGGCCATAGACCCAATGATCTTCGACATAGACACCACTGAGATCGCCGTGATTCGCAGGCACACCAAAGTGATAATCAAAGCCAATCTCCAGCGGCCCAGGCTTCAGCTCCTTCGTGTAATCACACTTCTCCGCCGTACCATAGCCGAGATGCCATTTGCCGACTGCTGCGCAGTTGTAGCCCTGTTGTTTCAGCATCGAGGCCACGGTGATCCGCGTCGTCTCGATGTGTAGCGGAGCGGTGGTACCCAGCACCTCACTGATCAACGATGTACGCCAGCAGTAGCGCCCCGTCATCAGCGCATAACGCGTTGGCGAGCAGACGGACGAGGTCGTATTCGCATCCGTAAAGCGGCGACCTTCCTTCGCGAGGCGGTCGATATTCGGCGTGCTGACCAACTCAGGATTCGCCCCGTAGCAGCCCACACTGCCCCAGCCGAGGTCATCACTGAGGATCACGATGACGTTCGGCTTCACCGCGTAGAGCGAAGGACAAAAAGCGAGGAAAAAGAGAATGAGGCGGTGCATGGGGCCTCTTAAACGCAGCAATTGAAACAGATTTTCATTCCGTTGAGCCAAAACTTTTTAAAGCATGGACAACCTAAAGTAGGGTTACACCCCATGGTTCTGCTGAAAAAATCAAGCAACCGTGTGACCTATGACAACAATCGAAATCAAAGGCGACTGGAACATCCTTAAAGGCAACCTCAAACAAAAGTGGGCGAGGCTAACGGATGACGATCTTCAGCTAATTGAAGGCCAAGAAGATGAACTTCTAGGCCGCATCCAAAAACGCACTGGCGAAAGTCGTGAAGCCGTAGAAGCCACGATCGAAGAATACCGTGCGGCCCTTGCGATCTAAACAAGCATTGGCACACGGCCAGCCGTGAAGCGCCCCTACCACATCAGCCCAGATCAAACCATGAAAACAAAACACACACGTCTCAGTCTCCTTCTCCTCCTCTCCATTCTCGGAAGCATGATCGGCTCAAGTTGCCGGACATTCCGAGGCTTTGGCCAAGATGTCAAGCACGCAGGAACTCATATCGAACACGCGGCACGTTAGTCTCTGCTGCCATTCGATAACGAGGCGCTGTCGCAACCCCCATGAGGTTTGTAACAGCGCCTTTTCATGTCCCGTCATTAGTAGCGAAGAGTAGGGTTAGACCCCATCGCTTTAGATCCCACAATGGCTCAACGTGAGATCCATGAAAATCCACACCACATCGCAAGTCCGTCATCCCATTCAAAAGCACATCAGTGCCCCATGTTTGACACTGGCCCTGACCGCCATTTTACTGAGTCAGACTTCACTCAAGGCTACAGAAACAGATGACCGCATTGTCGAGTCAGCCAACTCGTCCTATGTCTTCAAAACTTATCTCGCCAAGGACACGGTCAAAACAGACTCTGTCGATGGCGTGGTGACTCTGACAGGCAGCGTCCATGAAGAATCCCACCGAATGCTGGCCCAAGACACCGTCGCAGGACTGCCTGGCGTCAAGAGCGTGAACAACCAAATTCAAACGAAAGAAAGTCCTCCGGAAAATTCAGATACTTGGCTTTACATGAAAGTGAAAAGCACGCTTGCCTATCATCGCAGCGTGAGTGCTTTTAACACTCAGGTCGAAATCAAAGAAGGCGTGGCAACCCTGAAAGGAGAAGCGTCCAGCCAAGCCCAGAAAGACCTAGTGACTGAGTTCTGCCAAGATGTGATCGGCATCAAAAGCGTGAGCAATGAAATGACCGTGACCAACCCAAGTCAACCTTCAGCTCCGACCCTCGCAGAAATGATTGATGACGCATCGATCACTGCGCAGGTCCGGATGGCTCTGCTGTCTCACCGCTCAACGAGCAATCTGCGCACTTCGGTGACGACCGCTGAGGGTGTCGTCACCGTCAGTGGCAAGGCAGAGAATATCGCTGAGAAATCCCTCGTGACAAAGCTTGTCACGGACATCCATGGCGTCAAAAGCGTGATCAATAACATGACCGTCATTACGACGGCCGCCGCTAACTAACAGTCTCGTCAAGCACGGGTGATGCGGGCGAAAACGCTTCATCCTCCGTGCTTTTCCTTTCACTGCGAGCAGGCCGAGCCTGCGCGCCGACTTCTTCCTCTTCTCTTTTGATGAAACGATCTATCTCAGCTTTGATCTGCGCTCTGGCGTTGGCCATGCCCGCACTTCCCGCGCTATCTCAGGAAGCCGCCTCCTTGGACTTCTTTTACAACAACCTCGCCAATCAAGGCAACTGGCAGGACGTAGGTCAATATGGCTACTGTTGGCAGCCCGCGAATGTTGGTTCCGACTGGCAGCCTTACAGTGATGGCAGATGGGTTTACACGGATGCCGGCTGGACGTGGGACTCTTATGAGCCTTTTGGTTGGGCTGTTTATCACTACGGTCGCTGGGTCAATACCAACCAGATTGGCTGGGTCTGGGTTCCCGGCACTCAATGGGGTCCGGGCTGGGTTTCCTGGCGGCACAGCTCGCAGTACGTTGGATGGGCCCCCTTACCCCCTGAGGCCCTTTTTATGCGAGCGCTTGGCTTGAGTGGCTGGGTGGATGATTATTACAACATCGGGCCTAACAACTATCGCTTTGTTGAAAACCGCAACTTCGGTGCTCGGCGCATGGACTCCGTCTTTATCGATCAGCGGCAGAATGTCTCGATCATCCATCAAACCACCAACATCACCAACATCACCTATATAAACAATGTCGTTCACAATGGTGGCCTAGGCTTTGATCAGCAATCACGTCAGAGCAAGGACCCGCTTCATCGCTATAAGCTAGAGCGCAGGCAAGACTTCGATCACCAGGTTCAACGGCAATCTGACGATCGTCTCAGATCGCGTATCCAGGGTGATTCGCTGAGCGTTCTGGCTTTGCCTTTCACCCGACATTCGTCCGGTGCTCCGCAAATACTATCGAAACGACTGCCGCGCGCGGAAGTCAATCATGGTTGGAAAAATGCCGGCTCTGCAACCGAGATCGCAAACCTGCGTTCTAAGTTAAAGCACCAATCCAAAGCACCCCAGCAGCTTCCGCCGCCGACGGTCTTCGAAAAAGCTCCCTCTGAACCCCACGCGGAGCGTGGCACGCCTCAATCCAAAGGACGGTCAGCCATTCAGACCACGCCTCCAGCAAACACAGGGCCCAAAACAACAGGCGCTGCAGATCCACGAGATAGGCCACCCCCCGCAGAGAAGAAGCCCAACGCGGCTGACGCCCCACCGACACCTAGAGCACCAGTGCCCATGCCTCCGGTTCGAAAGCCCGCAGACAAAGCCAATTCTGGAGGTCGAAATAAAGCCGTCCATCCACAAATTCCGCGCACCGAGACACGACCTCAGCACAAGATTGAAACGAATCCCAAGACCCAAGATCGCCTGCCACAGACAGCACCGTCAGTCACTCCGCGGCCCCGTTTGGAACCAAAACCGACCCTGCCACGGATCACTCCGCAAAAACCTGAAACCTCAAGACCTCAGCCGCAACGCCCAGCCCCTAAGCCTAGACCGCCACAAATCCAGAAACCGCCGCTGCCAGCGCAACCCCCAGCCAAGGTCACCCCACCGAGACCTAACCAATTCCGCCAACCCAAAAGCCCCACAAAACTTCAGCTCAAAAAACCAGACTCTCTTCCGAAGAAATAACAGGTATACGAAGACATACTGACGACTCAGTCCTCAGGCCACAATCTCCTTCAAAACACCCGAGCTGTCACCGTGACGCTCGACATTGACACCAATGCCATGAAGCATCGTCAGCCAGGTGTTGCACAAGGGCGTGTCCTTTGGCGCGACGATGTTGTGGCCGAGCTTGAGACCAGCGCCACCACCGGTGAGTAGCGTGGGGCAATTGTCGAGGTTGTGCTCGGTGCGGATATTGCTGCCATAGGCCAGCGCGACGTGATCGAAGAGGCGACTGCCATCGGCTTCCTTTGTGGCTTTGAGCTTGTCGATGAGTCCGGCGAGGAGTTCGCTTTGCGTTAGATCGCGCTTTTGGGAGGCCGCGAACTTTTCGCCCATGGTCGAATGGTAGTGACTCATGTCATGAGGGGCCACTTTAATGCCGATGCTCGTCATCAGCGTGCTCACTGGCTGCCGATAGGTCAGCACGCGGGTGCTGTCGGTCTGCATCGCGGCGATGATGATGTCATACATGATCTTGATCTCCTCTTTGCCTGCGAGGCCTTCCTGCGGCTGAGGGATCGGAGCCTTCGGCTGCGGCACACCGATCCATTGCTCGTCTTTGCTGAGACGTGTCTCGATGTCGCGGATGCCTTGGAAGTATTCGTCGAGCTTGGCCTTATCGTTTTTGCCGAGGTCTCGCTGCATCGCCTTCGCGTTCTCCATCACCGTGTCGAGCACGCTACGCTTCTGCGCCAGCATGGCCTTCTGTTGCTCGATGGGCGTCGTGTCTTTCGAGAAGAGCCGATGAAACGCCTCCACGGGGCCTTTGTGACCACCGATGGGTTTTCCACTCACATCCCAAGCCATCGAAAGCCCCGGCCCGTGTCCAGAGGCCTCCGCATTCTCGCTGCCATTCAGTTGCAGGGAGGCAAATCGCGTATCCATGCCCAGCTTCGCTGCCGCCACCTGATCTGCCGAGATGCTGTTGTGAAAGGTCTGCCCCGGCTCCGCGAAACGATTTGCACCCGTGAGCCACATCGTGCTGCCCCAGTGGCCTTCGTTCGAGTATTTGTTCCAAAGCCCCTGCACCACCGTGAAGTCCGCCTTGTGCCTTGCCAACGGCTTCAAACCCTCCGGCAGCACGTAGTCCTTGCCCGTCTGCTTGATATCCGGAAACCACGTCTCCGTGGTGATGCCCCAACCGAAGCCAAGGAACACCAACCGCTTCGGCGGTGCCACAGGAGTCGCTGCTGAAGCAAAGCGACGAAAGCCCAGCGACTCAAGCGCAGGCAAGGCAATTAGTGAGGAACTGGACTGGAGGAAGTGACGGCGATTTTTCATGATTAAGTGATAGAGTGGAACGTCGTTCGAGTGGCTATTTCCTGTGAAATTCTTTGCTGGAAGCCAGTGCGATAAAAAACTCCTTCACCGCAAAATCTTTCGCTTTGGCTTTTTTGACAATGTCATCCGCAAGCGCGGCATCGGTGAAGCCATAGGGCCTGCCAAGCGCATACTCGATGAGCGCCTCGGTAAAACCTCTCGCGAAATTTCCGCTCTGGTCAGCGATTTGATCGCGGAGGTCGAAGTAGGTTTGGAAAGTGGGGCCGTTGTGGAATTGGCCGGCGGGGTCGATGGGCCAGTCTTTTTTGGTTTTGGGGTCGTGATCGATTGCCCGCCATTTGCCGGCAGCGTTGAAGTTTTCCAGGCCGAAGCCGATGGGGTCGATCTTGCGATGGCATTGCAAGCACTGCGGCTCTTCTTGATGGGCGAGGAGATGCTCACGCGGGCTGATGGGTTTGCCGGCGAGGCGGTCGAGCTGCGGGACGTTGGGCGGGGCGGGCGGTGGCGGGTTGTGCAGGAGTTTGCGCAGCACCCAGGCACCGCGTTCGACCGGGCTGGTGCGTTCGCCATTGCTGCCCATGGCGAGGATGGCAGCCATGCCGAGCAGGCCGCCGCGTGGGGAGTTGGCGGGGAGTTTGACCTTTTGAAACGCATCGCCGCTGATGCCTTCGATACCGTAGTAGGTGGCGAGCAGACCGTTGACGTGGATTTCGTCGCTCTTGAGCAATTTCGTGAGGCTGCCGTTGTTGCGCAGCAGGTGGGCGAAGGTTTCATAGACCTCGCGGCGGGCGGCGGCCTTGGCGCTTTCGTCGAAGTCGCGGAACTGTTTGGTGTCGAACTGAAAGAAATCGAGACGGTCCATGCCGAGCCATTGATGCACGAAACCGCTAACAAACTCGTCCGCCTTCGGGCTGTCGATGAAGCGATCCACCTCGCGGGCGATGACTTCGGGTTTCGATAGATCTGCTTCGAGCAGTGGTTCATCCGGTGGAGCGCTCCAGAGGAAGTAGGACAGACGTGAGGCGAGTTCGGGAGGTGACAGCGATCTCGGCCTTTCATCTTTTACCCCCAACCTTTTACCAGCCTCGTCTTTTGGTAAAAGATTCGGGGTAAAAGATTGGGGACCCGTTTCCTGAAGATACAAAAACCCCGGCGAGGCCAGAATGACGCTCAAAGGCTCGCAGATGGCCTTATCGAAGCTGTCTCCGGCTTTGAGGTGTGTTGCATGCAAAATCGTCAATTTGTTCAAAAAGGCTGCGGAAGGCGTTTTGCCGCGAAAGGCACGTTTAGCGAAGGTTTCGAGCACTTGGCGTGCATTCGTCTCACCTGTAGCGAGCACGGGTGGAAAGCTTGTTTTGGCATTCGCGGGCGCGAGCGGGCCTTCGTATTCGATCCAGTCGATCCACAGCACGGGATCGCGCTGTTTGGCATCGGTGATCAATCGAGTGCGACCAGGCAGGCTGATGGTTTCTTTTTTCAGCGGGCGCTTTTCGAAGAGCACAAACTTCCGTGGGCCACCGGCGACGATCTTGAAAGGAAGCTCGATGACCTCAGGCTGGTCGAGCGTGTCGGTGATTTGTTTGTTCGCGAGGAAGGTGCGGTCGTCTTTGTCGATGGGGCTGGCTTCGACAAAGGTGAGAAACGCCCGTTCGCTCGGTATGTCCGGCACGCGACCGATCTTCACGCGCATCACGTAGTCGCCGGACGCGAGGTCGGCGGGCAGGTCGATAGCGTATTCGCAGGTTTCCTGCATGGTGTTGTCGAGAAAGAGGCCCGTCTTCGACAGCGGTCGATCAAGGTATTGCTGGAACCAGCGGTTGTTGCTGTCCCACACGACCTTGGCGAACTCGGCGTGCGATTTGTCGGTGAAGTCGAACTCCTTCAGCCGCTTCTCATCACCGCCAGCGGCCTTCCACTTGGCGTATTGCTCATTGAGATACTTGAAGCGCAAATGCCCGCGCTCGACCTCCGCGCGGCGTTTCTCCGGCTCGATGCGCTCAACTTTGGCGATGGGCGCTTGCTTCACGATCGGGCCTTCCCACTCCACCCAATCGATCCACAACGCGGAGGGAGGTCCCACGCCGGTGGCTTTCTGCGCAGCGGTGTAGAGTTCGTGATCGAGCTTCACATCCCGCTTCTCGCGCAGCACAAAGGTTCGAGGACCATCGGAAGCGAGGCTCACCGGCACCTCAATGATCTGCGGTGCATCGGTGGTGCCGCTGATTTGGAACGTTTGCATCAATGTGAAGTCTTCATCGCCCGCCTTACGACTGCCGAGCGCGACGAAGTGCTGCTCCTTCGGCGTGCCCTTCACCGCACCAATACGGAAACGCAGCAGGTAGTCGCCCGGCTCGGCTTTTTCGACCTCGTGCTTCGTTTTGAGCCAGCCGGAGGGCTGCTCCGGTGGCAGCGTGATGACCTCTTCCTTGTGGACGTTGTAGATCGTCAAATACGCGCCAGTCTTGGTGAGCGGATCGTTCAAGTAACGCTCAAAACTCGGCCCATGCTGCTCAAAGCTACGGATGCGGAACTTCGCCTCCTGCTCGTCCGGGATTCCCTTCTGCGGCTGCTTGGTCTCCATGAACTTTTTCGCCGCCTCGTAACCACCTTTGAAGTAGCCCTTGTAAGTGCCGCCGACCATCGCGTTCGCATGCAGCTCGACCTCGCGACGTTGTTTGATCGTACTAGCGATGGGCTTGGCTGCACTCGCGCTCGCCACCTCGATCCAATCAATCCACAGCGCGAACTCCGGTCCGATGCCGTTGCGCTTCTTTGCTTCGGCAAAGAGGCGATGCGCGACCTCCTCGGACTCGTAGCTGCCTTTCTCCTGGAAGAAGAAGCCGTGGCCGTTGAGCGGCGAAAACTTCAGCGGAATCTCGATCACCTGCGGCTTCTCCATCGTGCCGGTGACCTGATGGCTACTCGTCACCGCACGCACGCCGCTGTCATGCTGCGAGCCAAACTCAACGAAGTGCCGCTCCTTGGTCGTGTTGCTCGTGGCCGCGATGCGCGCACGCACCACGTAGTCGCCCGCTGGCCAGTCACCAGGGATGCGGAAGGGCTGATACGGATTCGCGAACACATCCTCGATGGTCAGGAAGCTGCCCGTCTTCGCCGCCGGATGCGCCAGGTAAGCACGCTGCTGCGGCACGGAATGCACCCAGTTCCGCCGACCCTGTTCGTCCGCATGCACCGCATCCGTGAAACCAAAGTCCACGGGTGAGGACGCGCCGGTGATCCTCTGCCACGCGAAGAAGAGATGCGTTGCATTACCTTTCTTCTCCGCGCGGATCTGCGCGACGACATCTGCATTTTCAGGCCTCGCCGCCGCTGCATTCACCGCCGCCGTCCACTTCTCGTAGCGCTCATGCGCATCCGTGCGCTCCTTTAGCGACACCCCGATGCGAGCATTCCGCTCCTCCGCCTCCACATGCATCAAGCGCGACTTGGCGGCCGTCGGCACAATGAATCGTGCGAAGTGCTCATCCAGCGCCTGACGTCCGAGCGCGAGGTATTGCTCGAATTGATCCGATGACATGAAGAGCGACGATCCCACGGTATCAAAAGTGCCCGCGCCACCATCGGCAGGCAGTTCGTTCACCCGCAAGTCCACGCCGAGCAGATCGCGGATCGTGTTCTTGTATTCACGCCGGTTCAGTCGACGCATCGCGATCTTGCCACCGCTGTCGCTCAGCACCGCTCGCGCCGTCACGAGCATGCGCGAGAGGTCATCAAGGAAATCCGTCTTCGCCGCCGCATCAGGCTGCTTTTCATCCTCAGGCGGCATGTCGCCCGAGTTGATCGAGTTCAGCACCTTTTGCCACAGATCCGCCTTTTCGACCGTGTCCACGCTGAACGCGATGTCATCGAGCCGCACCTTCCCCTTCTGCTTCTCGGCGTTGTGACAGTTCAGGCAGTTGTCTTTGAAAAAGGCACGGTGTTTGGCGTCGAGTGTGGCTTGAGGCTGCTGGGCAACGGATGCGCAGGAAAGTAGGCCCAGGGCTATGAGGATGGCTTTTGGCTGGTAAAAGGCTTGGGGTAAAAGATTGGAGAATGGATTGAAACCTTTTACCCCCAATCTTTTACCAGCCAGTTCAATGTGTATCATTTCGAGGCCGTTCATGAGAGAGTGGTGAAGCGAATCGAGGTTTGGGTGATATTGATCCACTGAATCGCCTTGAGATTTGTATGTCGGAGCAGCCGGATGGCCTGACGCTCAAAGTCATCAAGCCTGTCCTGCAAAGCTGTCACTTTGAAAGCGACTCCTGGTGCGACGAGGCGCATGCGCTGATCCGCCAAATGACCTTTGGGGCCAATCACCGGCACTGGCACAAGCACCTTTTCGTCTCCTCCGAGGAAGTGGGTAATGGCCTCTTCGTAGAGTCCCGTTTCCAGGTCCGCGCCCCAATCGGCGATCAGAGGCATGAGAATATCGCGGAGAGCTTCCGCGCCAGCGGACTGAAGACTCCATCTGGCATCGTCAATGTGTGGGTTTTTCAGATCGACGAGTCTCGCCGGGCAATTGACGAACTCATGCCCGACAGACTCAGGGCGCATGTTGATGACCTTGCCGTGTGCGAGGTCGAGAAGGAGCAGATAGTTGAGCGTTTGGCCACGATGACGGGGATGAATCGCGTCCGCAGCCTTGAACTCGAAGAGGCCACTGCTGTTGATCAGCACATCCACATAGTAAGTCTTCGAGAAGGCACCGTGCGTGACGATGATTTCCAACTCCAGCACTACGCCGCTCATTCGATCAGCGAGTTCCTTCTTGTAAACGATCTCGTCAAAGAAGCGACCGAAGTCATTGTGGATGGCGAAGACATGATCCATGACCTCACTGGAAAGCAGCTTGAACCGCTCCTGCGAGATGCGGTTTGTTGGAATCGGGCAGTGAATTGGCATTAGCGATGAAGGCCGGTAAAAGGTTAGGGGTAAAAGATTCAGAGATCCGATTTCAAGCTTCTACCAACAGATTTGGACTGCGTGGGCTAGGCAGACGGAGTGCAATTAGGGGTCCTGTTTGGCGATTGGCGAGTTTGGCAGTGGATGGGGATTGGTGATGAAGGCTGATAAAAGGTTGGGGGTAAAAGATTCAGAGATTTGAGTTCCAATCTTTTACCCCAAATCTTTTACCAGCAGATTCTGTCAGGCCATCAGTTCCTTCACCACACCCGTGCTGTCACCGTGGCGTTCGGCTTGAATGCCGAGGCCGTGGAGCATGGTCAGCCACACGTTGCAGAGCGGTGTGTCTTTGGGCAGCACGAGATGGTGGCCGAGTTTGAGCTTGGCGGCTCCGCCGGTGAGGAGCGTGGGGCAGTTGTCGAGATAATGGATGGTGCGGATGTTGCTGCCATACGCGAGCGAGACGTGATCGAACAAACTCGTGCCATCGGCCTCCTTTGTGGCTTTCAGCTTGTCGATGAGGCCAGCGAGCAGCTCGCTCTGCGTCACATCACGCTTCTGCGAGGCCGCCATGCGGTCGCCGGGCGAGTAGTGGCTCATGTCATGCGGTGCGACCTTCGTGCCGAGGCTCTGCAGCAACGTCCCGACCGGCTGGCGATACGTCAGCACTCGCGTGCTGTCCGTTTGCAAAGCGGCGACGACGAGGTCATACATCACCTTGATCTCCTCCTTACCCGCGAGACCCGGCTTGGGCTCGGCGACGGGCGGTTTGGACTTCGGCACGCTGAGCCATTGCTCGTCCTTGCCAAGTCGCACCTCAATGTCGCGGATGCTTTGGTAGTATTCGTCGAGCTTGTCGATATCCGTCTTCGTGAGCCCGTTCTGCACACGCTTCGCATCCTCCAGCACGGCATCGAGCACGCTGCGCTTCTGCGCGAGCATCGCCTGCCGTTCGCTTAACGGCGTGGTGTCATCTGAAAACAGATGATGAAACGCTGCGACGGGATTTTCTAGCCCCGCCATCGGTTTGCCGCGCGGGTCCCAAGCCATCGACAAGCCAGGCCCGTGCCCCGAGTTCGCCACGTCCGGAGTATTGAGCTGGATCGAGGCAAAACGCGTCTCTTTCCCCAAATACGCCGCCGCCACCTGATCCGCGCTGATGCTGTTGTGAAAGCTTTGCCCCGGCTCTGCATAGCGATTCGCGCCCGTCAGCCAGAAGGTGCTGCCCCAGTGCGCCTCGTTGGCAAACTTGTTCGAGCAACCCTGCAGCACCGTGATGTCCTTCTGATGCCTAGCGAGTGGCTTCAACCCTTCCGACAGTTCCCACGCCGCGCCCGTCTTCTTCACATCCGGAAACCACGTCTCATTCGTCACACCCCAGCCAAAGCCGAGAAACACCATTCGCTTCGGCGGTGTCGCGACTTTCGGAGCGGCGAAGGCTTTGAAGCCGATGGATTCAAGCGCAGGCAATGCCATGAGCGTGCCAGTGCTGCGGAGGAAATGGCGGCGGGTGGTCATAGGACGCGGGGAATTTGAGAGGTGAAGTTTTGGAGTAATGGACTGAGTTGAGGCAGGAGAATGGTTTCCAGGTTCATTTCCGCTGCGGTTGATCCATCTCGCAATCCGCGTCCATCGGCGTGGCAGCACCGCTTTGATCGATGGGATGGGTGAAGAGGTAGTGGAAGACCTCATCATACACCCACTGGCCCATGACGTCCTTTCCACCGGGCACGACAATGGTGTGGGCACGGCTGGCGTTGTTTTTCACGTCGATGTTGGTGATGAGGCGGCGTGTGTTGCCGTAGGGTGCTTTGGCGACGTCGATGTTCACGATGGGGCCGTGGTTGTGCATCTTGAGCAGTTGCCAGGAGCGGCAGTAGTGATCGGCGGTCCAACCACCGTCGAGAACATGAGTGAAGCCGAAAAAGCGATTCGAGGGCGTGGCGGAGGGGCCGCCTTGCCAAGTCTCGGTGTTGTCACGCGGGCCGGAGAACATCACGACGCGGTCAACCTTTTGATGCATGGCAAAACGGGCCGAGGTCGTGCTGCCGTGCGAGATGCCACTCATGATGACGTTCTCCCAGCGCAGGCCGTTGCCATCGTCGGAGATGAACTGCTGCCACTTGCCCTCGGGGTTCGCTTTGACGAGCCATTTCACGAACTGCAACGAGCGTTCCATCATGCCGTCGGGCTTCGGGATTTTCACCAGCGGGCTATGATCCTCGCCCGTGGCCGCTTCGAGGCGGATATTTCCCAGCGCGGTGCCGCTGCCGTCTTCGTACTGTTCTTTGGTGATGCCGGCGAACCAGCCATTCGAGTAATGCGGCTGAATGCCGTGATAGCCGTAGCTGGAGATGCGCTCGAAGAGCCCTTGATTGTGCCCCATGAGCCAGATCACGAGTTTGCCCTGCAACGGCACACGCGTGTCCACGACGGCATGTTGGAGGTCGGCCGGCTTTCCCTTGTCATCGGTGAAGGTGAATTTGATCTCCGGGTGCTCCTTCGCACGCGGATCGATCTCGCTGGCTCGCTTCGAGAGGCCAAAACGCTGGCTCTCGGCAGCGTGGAGGTGGGTGACAAGGAGGAAGGTGAAAAGAAGGGATTTCACGCGGATGTGGAGTGAATTGTAGGCAGAAGAATGGGATGCAATGCTCTCTCACTTCATGTGAAACTCACGGCTATTGATGAGCGCCCGGATGAACTCCCTCATCGCGAAGTTTTTCTTCCCGGCCTGTGCGATCATCTCATTCACCAGCGGCTCATCACGGAAGCCGATGGGGCGCCCGAGGGCGAACTCGATCAAGGCTTCGCTGAAGCTGCGGGCGAAGGCGTCGGACTTGCTGGCGATAAGGTTGCGCAGATCGAAGTAGTCTTTAAAGGCAGGACCTTTGTGGAAGGCGGCGGCGGCAGCGATGGTCCAGGTTTTCTTGGTCTTGGGGTCGGTTTTGCCATTGGCGTCGAGGGCGGTATAGCTGTCCTCGGTGCGCCATTGGCCAGCGGCGTCGAAGTTTTCCAGGCCGAAGCCAATGGGATCGATCTTGCGATGGCAACTGGCGCATTGCGGATCCTCTTGATGCGCAATCAAACGCTCATGCGTGGTGAGCACCTTGCCGGCGAGTCGCGTGATGGCAGGCACGTTGGCAGGCGCGGGCGGTGGTGGATCGTGCAGAAGTTTTCGAAGCACCCAGGCGCCACGCTCGACGGGGCTGGTGCGTTCACCATTGCCGCCCATGAAGTGAATGGCCGCCATGCCGAGCAAGCCACCGCGCGGCGAGTCCTTCGGCAGCGACACCTTTTCGTAGTTATCGCCCTTCAGGCCCTGAATGCCGTAGTAGTGAGCGAGCACGCGATTGATGACGACGTAATCGCTTTTCAAAAGATCAGTCAGGCTGGCGTTGTTTTTCAGGATGTACGCGATAGTCTCGTGGATCTCGCCTTTGGCGGCGACCTTCGTGCCGGTGTCAAAGCGCGGATACAGCGCGCGATTCACCTCAAAGAAATCGATGCGATCGAGTCCGAGCCACTGATGCACAAAGGCGGTCAAGAAGCCCTCCGAACGCGGGTCATCAAGCAGGCGATTTGTTTGCGTGGCGAGCACCTCAGGCTTCGAAAGGTCGCTGTTTCGCAACTCGGCATCCGGCGGGGCGCTCCAGAGGAAATACGAGAGTCGTGTGGCGAGTTCCGCACTTGTCAAAGAGCGGCGTTTTTCATCAGGTGAAGGCTCGACGAGGTAGAGAAACATCGGCGAAGCCAACACAACCGCCAGCGTTTCCTTCAGCGCGGCGACGGGCTTGTCACCGGCTTTACGGCGCATGTCGTAGAGCCTGATCAAGCGATCCACATAGTCCGCAGGCGGCGTGGTGCAGCGAAAGGCCTCAGTGGCGAAACGCTCGAAGGCCGCACTCAGTTCGGCGGCAGCAGGCGCGGGCGATTTGTCATCGAGCGGCAGCTTCAGTGCGGCAAAACCAGGCGGCACGGGCTTCGTGGTATTCGGCACACGCTCGACCTCGATCCAGTCCACCCACAGCGCCAGTTCGGGACCGATGCCATTGAGCTTCACGGCCTCGGCACGTTTGCGACCGCCTTCTTCGTTGGTGTCCCAACTGCCTTTCTCGCGGAAGAATAGCGAACGATTGTCACGACTCAGATTTGCCCGCGTCAGTGTGAGCGGGATCTCGATGGTCTGCGGATTCTCCATCGTGCCAGTGATCTCGAATGTGTTCAGCACCTTGCCTGTGCGGGCGTGAATGCCGAAATCGAGAAAGCGGCGCTCCGCTGGCGTATCCTTCACCGCCGCTGCTCGCACTCGAACAGTGTAATCGCCCACTGGCCAATCAAATGGCACGAGCAGCTCGATGTAGTTCACATTCAGCTCCGCCGGATGCCGCGTTTGCACGCCCAGATAAGCACCGCGATCCACGTCCGGCATCTGCGTGTAATACTCGTGATACTTCAACCAACCGGCACCGAGTGAGTCGTTCGCCAAATCGGCATCATTCTCGCCTTTTTTGTCAAAGCCAAACGTGCGCGGATTCGGCGCACCGGGGATGCGCGCCCACTCACGGCGGAGGCGCGATACATTGTTTTTCACCTCCTCGCGAATCTTCGCGACGATCTCTTTGTTCTCCGGCTTCGCAGCGGCGTCATCGACGGCCTTCACCCACTTCTGCGCTCGATCGCGGGCATCGATTTGATACTTCACGAAATCCTTCACCTTAGGCGTCGTCATCTCGCCCTCATAATGCAGCTTCTTCGTCACGCTTGCCGCCGTTTGCCAGGCAAACGCCTCCTCCAGCGCCTCGCGACCCAACGCCTGATACTGCTCGATCTGGTTCGCCGACATGAAGAGATTCGAGCCCACGGTATCAAAGGTCCCCGAGCCACCATCTGGCGGCAGCTCGGCCACATTGATCTCCACACCGAGCAGTTCCCGCAGTGTATTTTTGTATTCGCGACGATTGAGTCGCCGCATCGTGATGACACCCTTTTGATCCCCAAGAGTGCGCCGAGCAGAGACCATCACATTTGCCAGATCATCGAGAAAATCCGCCTTGGCTTCCTTGGAAGGCTGTTTTTCATCCTCCGGCGGCATGTCGCCCGAGTTCATTGCATTCAGCACTTTCTGCCACTTCTCCGCCGTTTCGACGTTCGTGATGGTAAACGGCAGATCATCGACGCGGAACTTACCCTTTTGCTTTTCAGGACCGTGACAGGAAAGGCAGTGCTGTTTGAACAATGCCTGATGTTTTTCCTGCATGGCGACGCTCTGCTGGCTTTCGGCCGCACTGGCGATCATTTGAGAGCCGAGTAAGATAGTGAAGATCAAGTTGAAACGCATGAGTAAAGGCAAGAGAAGATGAAGACTAGAGACGACCCTCGTCGTTGCTAGGCCATGACTTTTGAAAAAACTGGGTCGGTTTAACCATGTCCTTAAAGCAAGGACATGGGGTGAGGCGAAGTAGGTCAACATTCATGACCTCTTTTCAACGCTTCTGATCAAGGCTTTCCTGCCCATGACTCCCAATTTTTGTCAGCCTGTTTTGATGAGACGGGTGAAGGCGATTCAGTTTCGCCCGGCTCAATCGAGATCGAGAATAGTTTCATTGCTAAGGTCGTGGCCTCGTCTGGGAGCATTGGCTCGGCAAGGTCAGCCTGCCGCGGCGAAATGGACCTAAGCGAAGGCTGAAGACAAGGTCATTTCAAGGAGCAACCCCTTTTGCGCGAATGGCCTTCATGCATCCATTCGGGGCCGACGGTAAATCCAAAATTGAGAGATTGCGATGGTCAAAATCATCACCGTGTAAGCCACCAAAGCAAAAGGAAGTAAAAGCGGCACATAAAAGAGGACCAAAGAATCGTGGCTTCCTGGAACCATGAGGCTCCCTGCACCCATCAAAGCTCCTCCCATCAATTTTTGGATCACTCCCTGAAGATGCATGCCTCTGATTGGCCGAGACGATGTCTTGGTAACGCCACCCCAAATTGCCCCGCCCAACAAGGCCATAAAAAGTAGCAATCTGGGCATGAAATTTACAACCTCATTTCTTTTGGCTAGATCAATTAAAAAGTCGCTAAAGGCCCATGGCCCATAAACCAGCATTAATAACAACTGAGCGATAGCAATCACGATGGTGGCCATACGAAAATGCCAGAGATGCTTTCTCAAATAAAAAAGACGCGCAAGCATACCAGCCATAATGAACACAATCAACCAAGGCGGTATGAGCTGAAATGCTTCGCGAGTTTGACTGCTTGGCAGATGGACGTCCAAGTTCAATCCATAGAAGGCCGTTGAACCAGTCCAAAAGCCTAGAAGAGTGAAGCTGAACATCCATTCAAAATTGCCAATGCGAGAAATGGTGCCAACGACACAGGCGCCATTAATCACGGCACCTAAACCTAACAAAGCTGCCCCCAGAATAGTCAGCCAAGTAATATCCCAGGCAATCATGGGCTGTTTGCTTACCTTTAAAGACCAAAAAATGAAGAGGCCGCCGGCAACCCATATAGCTGCCTCGAGAAGGGCAAAAAAACGGCTGCCACGACGATGAATCACGATCTCATCAATAGCTGCAACCGTGCAAGTGCCGCCTCGTTGAACGGCAAATCCCAGAAGGCCTGCGAGTCCAAAGGCAATAACAAAATGGAATAAGTCAGGGGGCATAAAAAATAATCGCTCATTCAATCGACGGCTAGAAAATGGCTTTGGAGCGGAACCGGCTCAGGTTGGCTTTAGGCTTCAAGGAAAGACGGGGTTTGAGGAAGTCTAACTCTACATCCCATTGTTTTGGTTTCTATCCAAGTTCAAAAGTCGTGATTCCAAACACCTTGTTGATGCTTGAATGAGGCGCTTGTCCCAAATACATTCGAGCGCATTCAAAAACGTATCTGGCTTCATATTTCCGAAGGAGTTCTACCGCTCCTTTGTTGATGACAGGAATGTCCAGAAAGACTGGCTGGCCAATAGATGCATTGAGACAGGCTTTATACAATTCCTCCGCCACTTCACTTGTGTCGGCAAATAGAGGCCCGATTTTGTAGCCTTCGATTGCCTTTCGAATAACCGCATAACCACATAATCGGTTATCCTGCATGAATTTGAAACCTTGGCTATTGGGGGTTCTCAACCAACTGCGTAAAAAAACCTGCCTTCCATACCCGACACAGTCTCTGTCGTAATCCATGAGTAGCTCATGGTCATTGACGTTGATGGTCGTGATCCGATGACTGACATCGAATGCACTTCCCATGCGTTCATAGCGTTCATCTCTGAATGCTATACGGAAGCCGCCCTTTTCGTAGAATGGCTGCATCGCTACCACACCATCCATCCCAATCGCTGCCCCGGGGTTCAACCTCCGAATGAGCAGATCTCTTCTCAGATGCCAGAGTTTTCTGCCAATACCTTGCCCCCTGTGCTCGGGATGCACGATGAAGAGTCCCATGAATCCGAAGGTCTGATCGTAGGAAACCACAGCACCCCCTGCGATGAGAGTGTCGTCCGTGTAAAATCCATAGAAGCCTTCAGGATCGGTTTCCCAAAAGACTTCATGATCATGAATCCCTGGATTCCACCCCTCGGCCGCTGCCCAAGTCACCAACGTTTGCAAGCCTTCTTTTGTCAGTTGTCTGAGTTCGAAATTCTTCGTATCAATCATTGTTACGCTTATCAATTAATGTCAGATTTTTATGGTTTTGAGCCCTTTCAACGAAACGCTCAAGTGAAGGTGAATTGATAGCCCAATCACTAGGTTATCTCGAAAATAAATTTGCACCACCACATCGTTCCGAGAAGTTAACGACTCAAGTCAAGGGCACGAGTGCCTTCGATCGCACTTCCGAGTTGATAGCCTTCGATGAGAAGAGGTAAGGTTTCATCGACGGATTCAAAAAACGGTAACTCACCTTTATCGATTTTGGCGTCCAAAACATCCCTATCCAACAGCTGTTGGGAAAGGTCCAAATAAGTTCCTCCCATCAAGTGCCTGAACTCATGTTGGAAGATCACGGCTGCAAATCCATCCAATCTTCCCTTCTGCATTTCACCTTGCTCGTTCTGACACTCATACTCAATCCACTCAAAGCTTGCTAGATTACCTCGAGGTTCTCCGTGGGCGCTCAGGCAGCCATGCCAAAAGTTTTTTCGAAGCGTCGAGACTTGAGTGATTGTTGGGTTGATGAATACTTGTTTAGCTACAGGGCCTAAAACCTTGTACCTCGGATTGTCTTCCTTCGCTTCGATGATGAATAGCTGGAGTCTTTTACCGATTTGATTGGCTGCAATTCCTACCCCTAATTTGGCCTGCATGACTGCATACATGCGGTCGATCAGCGAATTCAGTTCCGCTGTATTGAACTCTTCGTCTGTAATCCTTCTGGGGGCTAGATACAGGGTGTTGCGCTCACGCCCAGCAGAGCCCAAAGGAACGTGCTGAACGACCTCAAATTCGTCCTTCGGCACCTTCAGGGTCAGCGCCTCCTTTTCATCCTCATAAGATTGGCATGGAGTAGTCATCGAAAGGCGATCAAAAATGGTTTTCCGGGAGCTTTAGTTGGCTAGTTAGGCTTGATAGAAATCTTAAGGATTAGCAAATTACTTTTCAGTGACTGGGTCATAATCATGACGTTCTTTCCTCTCTCCAGAGCAACGATTTTCTCACTCATGGTAGAGTCTGTATGTCAGACAGTTGCAGCCTGACGTTATTTGCCCTCACGTTCATCCAAATAAACTCATCTGCCCCGCGTCTTCATCGCTGCGGGGCTTTTTGCGGGCTTTGGCGGGCACGCTGGTAGCTACGGGGACTTCTTTGACGCTTTCGGCGGGCTGGTGGCCGGATTCGAGCTGTTGGAGGACTTCTTTGGCGCGCGCGATGACGTTTTCGGGGAGGCCGGCAAGTCTCGCGACTTGGATGCCGTAGCTTTTTTCGGCGCAGCCGGGGAGGATCTTGCGGAGGAAGATGATCTGCTGGTTCCACTCCTTCACGGCGACGTTGTAGTTCTTCACGGCGCTGCGGCTTTGCGAGAGCGCGGTGATCTCGTGGTAGTGCGTGGCGAAGAGACAGCGGGCGCCGATGTGATCATGCAGATGCTCGGCGACGCTCCAGGCGATGCTTAGGCCGTCGAAGGTGGACGTGCCGCGACCGATCTCGTCGAGGATGACCAATGAGCGCTCGGTGGCGTTGTTGAGGATGAGCGAGGTCTCGTTCATCTCGACCATGAAGGTGGACTGGCCGCGTGCGATGTCGTCGCTGGCACCTATGCGGGTGAAGATGCGATCAACGAGGCCGATCTCGGCGCTGGCGGCGGGCAGGAAGCTGCCAATCTGCGCCATGAGCGTGAGCAGCGCGGTTTGGCGCAAATACGTGCTCTTACCGGCCATGTTCGGGCCGGTGATGAGGATGAGGCGGCTTTCCTCGGGCTCCAAAGTGACGTCGTTTGGCACGAACCGCTCGCCACTGGTGAGGTTCTGATCGAGCACGGGATGGCGGCCGTCGCGAATGAAGAGATTGCGCGTCTCGTTTAGGACTGGGCGAGTGTAATTGAAGAGCCGCGCGGTTTCAGTCAGCGAGCCGAGAGAATCGAGGATGGCAATGGCTTCGGCGGTTTCCTGGATGTGGCCCAGGTGTTCTAAAACGCGACTGCGCAGCTCGATGAACTGCTCGTATTCGAGCGCCTTGCTGCGCTCTTCGCTGCCGAGGATCTTGTCCTCCATGCGCTTCAACTCGTCGGTGATGTAGCGCTCGCCGTTGACGGTGGTCTGCTTGCGATGGTAGTCGGCGGGCACGCTGCCGACGTTCGCCTTCGTTATCTCGATGAAGTAACCGAAGACGGCGTTGTATTTGATCTTCAGGCTTTTGATGCCCGTGCGCTCAATTTCGCGGTTTTGCAGGTCGGCGATCCACTGGCGTCCAAGCGTGGAGGCGGCGCGGAGTTCGTCGAGTGCCGGGAGATAGCCTTCACGGAAGACACCGCCTTCTTTGATCTGCAAAGGTGGCTCATCACAGATGGCGCGCTGGATTTCCTGGCAGAGCGGGGTGAGGTCGTGAAGCTTTCGGCAGAGATCGGTCAGATTGGACGGATCACTCTGATCGGACGCATCTAGGAGGGTCTTCAGCGAAGGCACCACTTCCAATGAAACAGCAAGCGCCTGCAAATCACGGCCATTGCCACTGCCTTGGCTGAGGCGGGAGCTGGTGCGCTCGAGATCACGCACTTCCTTTAACAGCGTGCGCACTTGGCCGAGCAACATGGGTTCTGCCAAAAAGGCAGCGATCATGTCCTGGCGCTGGGTGAGCAGGTCCAGATCACGCAGGGGATGCAGCACCCAATGGCGTATTTTGCGGGCCCCCATGGGCGTGCAAGTGCGGTCGAGAGCGCTCAAAAGTGTATGCGCGCTGCCGCCACGGGCGCTAACAAGCTCCAGGTGGCTCTGGCTGGCGGCGTCGATCAACACACAATCGTTGGTTTGGCCGACGCGCAGGCGTTGGATATGATCGACACTGCGGCGAAGCTGGAATTGCAGGTATTGCAGGATGCAACCGGCGGCACAGATAGCGGCGTTCATGCCGATGCAGCCGAAGCCATCGAGAGATTGTACTTTGAAATGCTGCGTGAGGCTGTGCTGCGCCTGATCGAGCAGGAACAGATAGCTCTCGATCGGCTGGGCGCTGCTGGGATTGCCGAGGGCGTCGATGACGTCGCGCTGGGTTTCGCTGTAGAGAAGTTCGCTGGCTTGCAGTCGCTCGAGTTCGTCAGCCAGCTCGATGGTGTCTTTGAACTCGGCGACTTCGAACTCACCGGTGGTGTGATCCACATAGGCGAGGCCAAGTTTTTTGCCTTCGCGAAAAACCGCCGCGAGGTAGTTCGGGCGGTTCGAGTCGAGCAGGTTAAGATCATTGATGGTGCCCGCGCTGAGAATCTGTGACACGGCCCTCTCGACGATTTTTCCCGGCACGGGATCGGTCGTCTGCTCGGCGATGGCGACGCGTTTGCCACCCTTGATCAACTTGGCGATGTAACCCTGCGAGCTGTGATGCGGCACGCCGCACATGGGCACACCATTGCGTTTGGTGAGGGCGACATTCAGAATAGGGGAGGCGACTTTCGCGTCCTCAAAGAACAGTTCATAAAAGTCGCCTAGACGGAAGAACAGCAACACGTCCTCCGGCAGCTCGCGTCGGATAGCGAGATACTGCTTCATCATGGGAGTGGTGGCGGCGTCGGACATGGAGGGCGTCAAGGAGTCAAGAGTTCACGGGGCTGGTCAAGGCGGGAGTGGGCCGTGAATCAAAGATAGGAAGATGGGACGGGCATCGTTTCTGCGGGTCACTCCCATGAAACGCGCCTTTTTGATTCTCACCACGCTTTTTGTCACCGCTGCTCAGGCGGCGACAAAACCGAACATCGTGTTCATTTTGGCAGATGATCTAGGCTACACGGATGTGGCCTGCTTTGGCTCAAAGTATTATGAGACACCCAATCTAGACCGTTTGGCGTCACAGGGGATGAAGCTGACGAGCCATCATCACCATCAAAACTGCCAACCAACACGCGCTGCGCTGATGTCGGGACAGTATGCCCCACGCACCGGTGTTTACACGGTCGGCAACACGGCGCGCTTTGATTGGCAGACACGTCCGCTAAAGCCAGTGGACAATGTGACCGAGCTGCCGCCGGAGAAAGCGATCATTGCACAGACACTGAAAAAAGCAGGCTATGTGACGGGCATGTTTGGCAAATGGCATCTCGGTGAAAAAGGTGAGCATCATCCGGGCAAGCGTGGGTTTGACGAGGCCATCGTGAGCATGGGCAAGCACTTTGATTTTAAGACAGATCCAAAGACGGAGTATGCCAAGGGGACCTATCTGGCTGACTTTCTCACGGATCAAGCGGTGGACTTTATCAGTCGGCATAAGGCAGAGCCATTCTTTCTCTATCTGCCCCACTATGGCGTTCATTCACCGCATCACGCAAAGCCGGAATTAATCGCCAAATTCAAAGACAAACCTGGAGTCGGTGGTCACAACAATCCGACCTATGCGGCAATGATCGCCAGTGTGGATGAAAGCGTGGGCCGTGTGATGGCAGAGCTGGAAAAACAGGGGATCGCCGACAACACCGTGCTGATTTTTTCCTCAGACAATGGCGGCGTCGGTGGCTATGCGCGCGATGGTATTTCTGGGGGCGACATCACTGACAATGCACCGCTACGCAGCGGCAAGGGCAGTCTCTATGAAGGCGGCACACGCGTTCCATTCATCGTCCGCTGGCCTGGAGTGACCCCAGCGGATACCTTCACTGACACACCAACGATCCATGTGGATCTGTATCCGACCTTGATGGAAATTGCCTCTGCCTCAGCTCCCGAGAATCAACCGCTGGATGGTGAGAGTCTTGTGCCACTGTTTCGCGATTCCAAGGCTGCCTTAAAGCGCGAGGCGATCTTTCAGCATTTCCCCGGTTATCTTGGTGCGGGCCAGAACACGTGGAGGACCACGCCCGTGGGCCTCATTCAAGCGGGACCATGGAAGCTCATGGAATATTTTGAAGATCATCGCCTAGAACTTTACAACCTCCGTGACGATGTGGGGGAGACGAAGAATCAGGCCTCTGAGCAGCCAGAAAAAACCAAGGAACTTCACGCCAAAATGATCGCCTGGCGGGAAAGTGTGGGAGCTAAAATGCCGACCCCGAACACGCCTGTGGCCGCGACGCCAAAGAAAGGCAAAGCCAAGGGTAACGGAAAGGGCAAGGGCAAAGGAAAGAACCAAGCCGAATAAGACGGGCTTGCACTCAGGGTGGAAGGCATGACAAAGTGTCGTCTTCACCCATGACTGCCTCCGCACCTACTCGTCGTCACTTCCTACAACTCGCTTCCACCGCTTTGGCCGCCTCCTTCACAGGCGTGGCTCGGGCTGCGGACAAGAAAGAGCCCTTCAAAATCTCGCTCGCTGAGTGGTCGCTGAATAAGCGTATCCTGAAGCGTCCAGGAGCTGAGCCTTTGGATCACCTCGACTTTGCGAAAACAGCGCGCGGTTTTGGGATTGATGGCGTGGAGTATGTGAATCAGATGTTCTTTGATAAAGCCACCGACGCAGCCTACCTCGGCGAGATGAAGACTCGTCAGGATGGCGAAGGCGTGAAAGGCCTGCTCATCATGTGCGATCGTGAAGGCAACCTGGGTGATCCAGATGAAGCCAAGCGCGCGAAGACCATCGAAAACCACCTCAAGTGGCTGGATGCAGCCGCGGCCTTGGGTTGCCACAGCATCCGCGTGAATGCCGCCAGCGATCCGAAGCTCAGCTTTGAAGAGCAAATGAAACTTGCCGCGGATGGCCTGCATCGCCTCTCCGTCGAAGGTGACAAGCGCGGCCTCTATGTCGTGGTAGAGAATCATGGTGGCCTTTCCAGCAATGGCCTCTGGCTGACTGGTGTGATGAAAGCTGCTGATCATGAACGAGTGGGCATCTTGCCTGACTTTGGCAACTTCTACACCGACCGGAATAAAGGCGAACTCTACAACCCGTACAAAGGTCTGCGTGAATTCATGCCCTGGGTGAAAAAAGGCATGAGCGCCAAGGCCTATGACTGGGACACCGGCGCCGGTAAATTTTTCACGGAAGACCGCCGCGAAGGTCGTGAGATGACCTTGGATTTCCAACGCCTGATCGACATCGTCGTGAAGGCTGGCTACAACGGCTACATCGGCATCGAATACGAAGGCGACAAACACAGCGAAATGGAAGGCATCACCCGCACCAAGCAGGCTCTCGATGAGCTGAAGGCGATGATTGCGTAACTGCGGACATGCGGCGTCTGGATCAACTTCTCTCCTCTCTCGGCTACTGCACGCGCCGGGAGGCGGAGGCTGTGGTCAAAGGTGGCCAAGTGTCAATCAACGGCATTGTGGCCACCCGTTCGGATCAGCGGGCTGATCCGCATCAGGTCACGCTGGATGGGAAGCCTCTGGAGGCACCCGATGGACTGCTGGCAGTCCTGCATAAGCCGCTGGGTTATGTCTGCACTCATGCCGATGGTGAGGGTCCGACCATTTATGAGCTGCTGCCCCATCGTTGGTTAGCGCGCAATCCAGCCGTCACGAGCGCAGGCCGACTGGATAAAGAGACGAGTGGTTTGATCCTGATCACGGACATCGGTGCACTCGTGCATCGCTTCACCTCACCAAAGGCGGAAGTGGAAAAAATTTACGAAGTGACCGTGGATCATGCTTTGGAGCCGAGCCTGATCGAAACCTTTGCCAGTGGCACCGTGATGCTGCGGGGCGAGGAGCGGCCTTGCCTGCCTGCGAAATTGGTCATTCACAGCGAAACGACAGCTTCCCTAACGATCACGGAGGGCCGCTACCATCAGGTGAGGCGCATGTTTGCCAGTCAAGGCTGGCACGTGGAGGCGCTGCATCGCTCACGCTTTGGCGATTACGCGCTCGGCGATCTTGAAGAAGGGAAATGGCGGATTTTGGAGAAGCCGTGATGGCTCTTTTGAACAGGAGGAAGCAGAGCTAGCAGAGGATTCAGAACCGCTGAATCCTCTGCCATCCTTTCTAAGATTTCTCTATTTTTTGAGACTAGCCAATCTGGGCAAGAATCGACGAGGCAATCTTATCGGCTTGGGCTTCGAGATATGCCACGTCACGACCTTCGATGAGAAGACGGATGAGAGACTCGGTGCCGGAATAGCGGAGCAGGACACGACCGTAGTCGCCAAGCTTTTTCTCGGTCTCTTGGATGATTTTTTGTGCGTCTTTGAGCTCTTCCATCGGCGGCTTGGAGCGCACACGAAGATTGCGGGAGGACTGCGGGAATTTCTTCAGGCACTTGCGCAGCTGACTGAGTGGCTCGCCGGTTTCCTTTATGATCTTGAGGATTTGCAGACCTGCGATGAGTCCGTCTCCGGTCGTGGCCCAGTCGCCAAAGATGATATGGCCGCTCTGTTCACCCCCGAAATTGAGGCCGCGAGCATGCATTTCCTCCAGCACATAGCGATCGCCGACATTTGTGCGGATGACCCGACCACCGAGGCGGGAAACGAGATCATCCAGCCCGTAGTTGCTCATGATGGTGACGGCCAGGCTATTCTCTTTCAGGGTGCCTTTGCGCAGCATGGACTCCGCAGCGATGGCCATGAGCTCATCGCCATCCAGAGCGATGGCTTCTTCATCACACAGCGCGATGCGATCGGCATCTCCATCATGGGCAATGCCAGCCTGAGCTTGGCTTTGACGAACCAGGCGCTCCAATTCCTCACTGTGCGTGCAGCCACATTCTTCGTTGATGTTGAAACCATCGGGTTCGCTGTGAAAAACCTGCACATCGGCACCGAGCTGCTCCAGAGCCAGCGCGCTGGTGTAAGATGAGGCACCGTGAGCATTGTCTAAGGCCACCCTCATGCCATCAAGGCGGACACCTCCCATGCTGGACACAGCATGGGCGACGTAACGATTCACCGCATCCTCCATGCGGCTGACGCGACCGATGCTGCGTCCTTCGGGACGGGCGGCTTCGGCAATTTCACCGAGCACGATTTTTTCAATCGCGATCTCCGTCTTGTCATTGAGCTTGCGGCCATTGCCGTGGACAAACTTGATGCCGTTGTCCTGGAAAGGATTGTGAGAAGCACTGACGATCACGCCAAAATCAGCTCCCATCTGGGCGGATAGCATGGCCACGGCAGGGGTAGGAACCATGCCTGCAAGAACAACATCCACACCCGCAGAGTTCAGCCCTGCAATGAGTGCCGACTCCAGCATTTCGCCCGAAGCGCGAGTATCACGACCGATGACGCAGCGTGGGCGTCCGCCGGAATCACCTTGCTGGCTAAGCACCGCCGCAGCTGCTTGGCCGAGACGCAAAACGAACTCGGGAGTCATAGGATGACGATTGGCCACAGCGCGGACGCCGTCGGTGCCGAAGAATTGACGCTTATCAGACATAGAGGGCGGCGTTTACTGCAAAAGAGGCTCAGTGTCAAAGGCTGGACAGCGATCACCCCCAGCCGACGATGATCGACAAGGGGTGAGGCAACGCCTTTCGGCACTTTTAGAAGGTATGAATGAAGAGCCCTGAGCGAAGTTTAGGCTCAAACCAGGTGCTCTTAGGCGGCATGATCTGTTCGGCATCGGAGATGGCCATGAGTTGATCCACCGTCACAGGATACATGCTGAAAGCCACGGCGTGATCGCCTGCATTGACGAGCTTTTCAAGCTCAGCGGTGCCTCGGATACCACCGATGAAGTCGATCCGCTTGCTGGTGCGTGGATCGTCGATGCCGAGCACCGGTTTCAGCAGGCGATCCTGCAGAATGCTGACGTCGAGCAGATCGATCGGGCTCGCATTGTCGGCAGCTTTCCAGGCAAGATCATACCATTTCCCACCGAAATACATGCTGGCATGGCCCGGCAGAGTGGGAGATTTGACCTCGGTCTCAGTGACGGTGAAGATGCTGCTGACTTCAGCAAAAAAGGCGTCAGGGCTACGTCCGTTCAGATCCTTCACAGCGCGGTTGTAGGGCAGAATATTCAGCTCGTTGCCGGGGAAAAGGACGCAGAGGAACCAATTGTAATCTTCAGCTCCCGTGTGACTTGGATTGCGCTCACGACGCAGCTGGCTGACGCGGAAGGCACTGGCTGCACGGTGGTGACCATCGGCGATGTAGGAAGCCGGAACTTGGCTAGCAAAGAGCTGCTCCAATTGGGTGCAGGACTCAGCTGGCAGTCGCCAGGACTGGTGACGGACGCCATCTGGCGCCGTGAAGTCATGATCAGCCGGCTGAGCCTGCATATGGCCCTGGATGATGGCATCAATCTCTGGCTGACCGCGATAGGTCAGGAAAATAGGGCCTGTGTTGCCGCTCAGCGCATCCACGAGACGGGTGCGATCGTCCTCTTTGTCTTGGCGCGTCTTTTCGTGCTTTTTAATGACATCTTGCGCATAATCCTCCGTGTGGCAGACACCCACGAGCCCGGTTTGGCTGTGACTGCCAATCGTCTGACGATAAAGATACAGGCTAGGAGCCGCCTCACGCACGAGCACGCCATCGGCGACCAGCTTGTCGAGGTTTTCCTTAGCCTTCGCATACACCTCTGGCGAATAAGGATCGACGGACAAAGGTAGGTCGATCTCTGCACGATCCACATGCAGGAGATTCAGAGGCTTGTCATGAGCCAGAGCATAGGACTCCTCACGATTGACGACATCATAAGGCACCGCCGCGACAGCAGCAGCATGTTGGGGGACAGGAACGAGACCTTGAAAAGAACGAAGACGCATGGCCGCGCACGTTTAACAGGCCCACGGGGAAGTCAACCCGAAGAAACACGTCACCGAGGAGGCCACGGGATCGCTGTGATGTTTGCATCCAGTTGCATTGGCCGAACAGATGGATCGACACTTTAGATTTCGCGTGGAATCGCCGTTTTGCTGCGTATCATGCTTCCCCCCGATGATTGTGAAATCTTGTTACCTCGTTTTAGCCGGCTTTGTTGTCGGTGTTACTTCTGTTTTTGCGGCTCCTGCTTGGAAAGACGCAGAGAGCGTGTTGAAGGCGCGCTGCTACGAATGTCACAATGACAAAAAGATGAAAGGGGATGTCGATCTACAGCAGTTCGCGGCTGATCCGCAGGTGGCCAAGCAGTTTGAGGTGTGGATCAAGGTCAAGGACACCGTTGAAAGCGGCGACATGCCACCGCCGAAGGCCCACCAAATGAGCGATCAGGAACACGGTGCCTTGCTCAGTTGGGTCAATGGTGAGCTGGATCATCTGGCACAGTCGCAATCAGGCGATCCAGGACCGGTAACGATGCGCCGTCTGACCAATGCGGAATATGACAACACGATTCGTGACCTCACGGGTAAGAGTTACGGCCTAGCGCAGGAGTTCCAAACCGATGGTGGTGGTGGTGAAGGTTTCACGAACACAGGCGATGTGCTTTTCATGAGCCCAGCAGCCATTGATAAATATTTCAATGCCGCGCGAAAGCTGGCGGACTATGCCACGATCATGCCGGGAACAGGCATTGTTTTCAACCCACAGCGCATCGGTCTGCGCGGTGTGGAACAGCTGAAAGCGCAGGCGCAACAGGGACTCTATGTTTGGTATCAGCAAAAGGCGGCACCGCATCTGCCCAAAGATGACGAGCCGATGCGTGAGGCCGATTACATGCTGGCCTGCTGGAAACATAAGCAGGCCCAGACTCCGCTGGATCAGTTAGCCAAAGACATGAAGCTAAGCATTCATTTCCTGAACAACTGGTGGAATCTCGTCAACAGCACGGAACCAAAGAGTCGTTTTCTGGATCTGACTCGCGTTGCCTGGCGAGAACTACCTGCGGACGAAAAAACGGCCCTAGAACGCATTCAGGGCATCGAAGCAGACCTACACTCCTGGAATAATCCAAAACGCCCCGGCAGCGGCGTTCAGCGTCAGCAACAAGACAGCGACGGCATCCGCCCCTATAACATGCAGACTGCGGTGAAAGATAAATCACACATCTATCTCTGCATCGGCGACACCGGAGATGGCAACAAAGGCGACATCGCGCTGGTGACCTACATTGAGGTCAGTATCGGCAAGAAAAAAGAAAACTACTTTCACTGGCTCAATAGGTCGCTCGATGAAAAGCGTAAGCTCGTTGCGAGCCATCCACCCCCACCAAATCTTGATCTTCTCAAGGCACGGATCGCTGAACTGGAAAAAATTCGTGCCATCTATGGCAAGCATCCTCAGGGACGTCAGATCGAACCCCATGTCATCGGGCTTGCCGCACCGATCGTTGTCACGATCCCCATGCCTGAAGGAGCGCATTGGTTAAAAATCGAGTCCAGACTCGACCTGCAAAACCCGGAGGCGGAAGAAGCAACCGTGCAATGGGCCATCTCTGATCAACCGCGTGACGTGACCAAGATCATGCCCGGTGTGCTGACCATCTGGAAACGCGGCACAAAGAAGTCTGGCGAGACCATGAACGACTTCAACAAAATGAAGGTAGCCCTTCCAGACATGTTTGAGCGTCGGCTCGAAGAGGTGGCGGGTAATCTTTTCCGCAACGGCAAGCCAGGCATCAGCGTGTATTATTTTAGTGATGAACAGCTCGGTCAATTGCTCGGCCAAAAAGACCGCTGGAAGCTTGAGGAAATGAAAAAAGATTGGAGTTTGGCCGGCAATCCCAATTTGAAGCCTGACCAGCAAAAGCAGTTTGATGGCTCCATCCTCTGGCATCTGCAGCAGTTCGCCAAACGCGCTTGGCGCAGACCGATTACTGAGGAAGAGACCAAGAAACTGGACGCCCTCTATTTTGCCAGCCGCGCCAAAGAACTGGACCGTGAATCTGCAGCACGCGAAGTGCTGGTGCGCATCCTCGTCTCGCCCCATTTCCTTTTTAAAGCAGAGACGCTCCCACTCGCACAGGCAGAGCCTGGAGACGTGAAGCTCAACGCTTTTGAATTGGCGTCGCGCCTGAGTTACTTTTTGTGGGCTTCCATGCCCGACTGGGAACTGCGTAAAGTCGCCGAGGACGGCACACTCACCCAACCTGAGGTGCTGGCGGCGCAGACCAAGCGCATGCTCCGTGATCCAAAAGCCCGCGCCATGGCGAAAGAGTTCGCGGGTCAGTGGCTGAAGTTTAGTGGTTTTGATGAAAAAAGCAGCGTTGATGAAAAGGCGTTCCCGCAGTTCACTCCCGAACTGCGTGCGGACATGCAGCGCGAGATCGAAGAGTTTTTCACGCATCTCGTGCGCGAGGACCGCAACGTCTCCGATATCATCATGGGCGACTACAGTTTCATGAATGAGCGCCTCGGCTGGCACTACGGCGTGCCAAACATTGTTGGAAATGAATTCCGCGAAGTCAAAGTCGGACAGCATCATCGCGGCGGTCTCCTGGGCATGGGCGCTATCTTGACGAAAACCTCACGTCCTAGCCGCACCAGCCCGGTGCTGCGTGGCGATTATTTGTATCAAGTCGTGCTTGGTTTCAGCTCACCACCGCCGCCGCCCAATGTGCCTGAGCTTAAGGAAGCCAGTAAGCCTGCCAGTCTGCGTGAAGCACTCCTGCAGCATCGGGCCGATCAGGCCTGTGCGGTTTGTCACGATCGCATCGACCCGCTGGGCTTTGCTTTGGAGCGCTTTGATCCCATCGGCCGCTTCCGCGCTGAAGCGGACATTGATGACACCGGTGAACTGAAAGACGGCACCAAATTCCAAGGTCTTGACGGCCTGCGCAGCTATCTCAAGAAGAACGAACCAAACTTCACCGCGCAATTCAGTCGCAAGCTGCTCGGCTACTCGCTGGGCCGACAGACGTTACCGAGCGACAAATCGCTCATCATTCAAATGCAGGACACTCTCAAAAACAACAACGGCAAATTTTCTGAAGCCGTTCTCACCATCATCCGAAGCCGCCAGTTTTTGAATCGCCGGGGTGAATCCACCGTCGCGGGGAATTAAGGGAACCACAAAGTTGAACCGAAGAGCCGTAAAGACTTGGAATTTAGGCAAATCAGGGTGCATTAGGAAGCACCGTCATTTTCTCGATGTCTGCCACTCCCATCCAATTCTTTAACCGTCTCTCTCAACAGCTAGAGACAGAAGCTGTTTACGGCGAAGGACCGCTACGCTTTGTTTACGAAAATCCGCTGGGTAGAATCACTCTGCATGCACTGGTGAAGCGGGCGGTTTTTTCCCTCTGGTATGGAGCGCGAATGGATGCAGCGGCAAGTGCCAAACGGGTGCAGCCGTTCATCGACCAATTCGGTGTCAATGTCTCGGAGTTTGCTGATTCCGTGGCTAGCTTTGGGACTTTTAATGAGTTTTTTTATCGCAAGCTGAAGCCTGAAGCGCGCCCCATCGTGTCAGAAGAAAAGGCAGTGGCTTTGCCCGCAGATGGCCGGCATCTGGTCATTCCAGATGTCTCTCAGTGTGTTGATTTTATGGTCAAAGGAGTGCGCTTTGATGTAGCGAAGCTCGTGGCTGACTCTGGACTGGCGCAGCGCTACCGGAAAGGCAGCATGCTGATCTCACGGCTGTGCCCGACGGATTATCATCGCTTTCATTTTCCCTCGGACGGGATCGCAGAGTCACCGATATTGATCAATGGGCCACTTTATTCGGTCAGTCCGATCGCGCTCCTGAAGCGCCCATCGATCTTCTGGGAAAACAAGCGTTATCTAACGAGAGTGCGCACGCAGACAGTAGGTGAGATCGTGTTTCTCGAAGTGGGTGCCACCTGCGTGGGTAGCGTCGTTCACACTTCCACTTCAGGGCAGTTTTATCACAAAGGCGACGAAAAAGGTTACTTCCGCTTTGGTGGCTCCAGCGTGATCACGCTCTTTGAACCAGGGCGAATCAAGTTCAGTGATGATCTTTTGGAGCACAGTGCCGTTGGCCGTGAAGTCTATGCAAAAATGGGGGATCTGGCCGGCTGGGCAGCATCATAGGCGGTCACGCTAGACAACGAAGCCGCTCCGTATCAGTAAGCGCCCGCCATTGTCCTGGCATCAAATTTTCAGGCAACATGAGACGGCCAATGCTCTCGCGATGCAGGTTAGTAACCAAGCAGCCGACACGGCCTAACATGCGTTTGATCTGGTGATGTCGGCCCTCTTGCAGGGTGATGCGCGCGCGCTTTTCAGCCAGGATTTCAAGTCCAGCGGGAAGCGTGGTGATGTCTTCTGTGGCAAAATGGAAGCCTTTAGCAAAGGCCGCGACAGCGTCCTGCGGGATCGGTTGAAGGGTATCGACGAGATACACTTTGGACACCTTGGATTCAGCGTTCATGAACTGCTTGGACCAGCGCCCATCATTGGTCAGCAGCAGCAGCCCAGTGGAGGCACGATCGAGCCGTCCAGCGATGTGGAGCGTTTGTTTATATGGATCGTCAATGAGATCAATCACGGTCTGGTGCTCCGCATCCATAGTGGCGCTGACGACTCCTGCTGGCTTGTGCAGCATGAGATAAAGAGCACGTTCAGCATTTTGGATGATCTCGTCATCAAGTTGAACCTGCATGAAGCGGTCGACCGGATATTGATTTTCCACACAGACGGTGCCATCCACCTTGACCTGCTGCGCAGCGATGAGTCGATGTGCCTCACGACGCCCTAGCGAGCGGTGTTTAGCGATGAATCGGTCCAGTTTCATGCTGCACTGTGGAAAGCATCCTTCACTTCTCAATGCTTGCGTGCAGCAGCGGTGACTAGTATGGCGCAGCATGTCACTTTTCTCCTCTGAAGCCGAACGCCTAGCTGAGTTCCCGATTGCTCAAGAAAGTATCTTTCTAGCCCATGCAGGTGTCACGATCCTGCCACAACGCGTCACTCGGGTGATGCAAGATTACCTCCAAGAAGCCTGCCTGCGGATGCAGGAGTATCCTGAAGCCTGGAAGGCCACGAATGAAACGCGGGCGGTGGCGGCTAAGATGATCGGGGCCAAAGCCAGTGAGATTTCTCTTCTAGGACCGACCTCACTGGGTCTCAGTCTTGTCGCTAACGGGCTGGATTGGCAACCCGGAGATGAGGTGGTCTGCTATCAGGACGATTACCCAGCCAATGTCTATCCATGGACTGATCTGGTGCGCCGTGGTGTCGTCGTGCGCTTGCTGAAACCGGAATTGCCTGGGGCAATCACGCCTGAGCTTGTCGAGGCTGCGCTGACGCCTAAGACGAAGCTTGTGGCACTGGCCTCTTGCCATTTCCTGAGCGGTTATCGGATCGAAATTGACGTCATTGGTCAGATGCTACGTTCGCGAGGAGTACTGTTTTGCTTAGATGCCATTCAAACTCTGGGAGCTTTTGAAACGCGGGTGGATCACGTTGATTTTCTCAGTGCCGATTCTCACAAATGGATGCTCGGTCCCATGGCGGCTGGTATTGTTTATGTTCGGGAAGAAGTCCAAGAGCTGCTGCGCCCCACGCTGTTAGGATCGTGGAATGTGCAGAGTCCGAACTTCATCGCACAACCTGAAATCGCCTTTGAACGTGGTGGCCGCCGGTATGAGCCAGGAGTGCTCAATATCGTTGGTATTCTCGGCATGAAGGCAGGCTTGGAGTTGCTCCTTGAGAAAAGTATTCCACAAGTCAGCGAGCAGTTACTGCGACTGAAAGCACGACTGATGGCAGGATTAGAGCCGCTTGGCTTCCGCTTCCTCGGCCCTGCGGCCGGGGCAAACGCTTCAGGCATCAGCACCGCTTATCGTTTACCGGGCACAGGTCCTGCGGAAGAAAAGATTTACGAGCACCTCACAGCCCAGCGCATCAGTCCCTCATTGCGTTATGATCGTTCTGGACGAGCTCATTTGCGCTTCAGTCCGCATTTTTATAACACAGAAGCCGAGATGGATCGTGTAATCGAACAGATTGCGGCTTGTCCGTGAAAAGCTCATCTTGCCAGCGGCGTGCTGTGTCACTAGTCTGCATTGATCCATGAAACGCTTGCTTATATCTCCTCTATTATGTCTAGCCGCCTTTGCAGCTGAGCCTCTGCCTGAATTTCAAGGCAGCTTTGAAAAATTAGATCCTGCCTTAGATGCGTTGCTAGATGCAAATAGCAAAATCGAAGTGCTAGCGTCTGGCTTCAATTGGTCTGAGGGACCGGTGTGGAAGGATGGGAAGATTCTCTTTTCAGACGTGCCAGAGAACACCGTCTTTGGCTGGAAGGAAGGCGACACCGCAGCGACGGTTAGCCTAAAGCCAAGTGGCAGCCTCAGTGGAGGGGGCCAGGGCTCCAATGGCCTCGCCAAAGATGCCGCAGGGAATTTGATTCTTTGTCAACATGGTGAGCGCCGCATCGCTCGGCTTGAAAAGGACGGCAGTTTCACCTCATTGGCTGATACGTTTGAAGGCAAGCGTTTCAACAGTCCTAACGATCTGGTGATCGATGCTAAAGGTGCCGTCTTCTTCACCGATCCTCCTTACGGATTAAAGAAAGGCACTGCGCCAGACGCGCCTTACCACGGGGTTTACCGACTTGGCTCAGATGGCAAGCTTAGCTTGATCATTGAAGACATCCAATGGCCAAATGGCATCGCTTTAAACCCAGACCAGAGCGTGCTTTATGTGGCCGTTTCAGATAAAGAGGATCCACGGGTGATGGCCTATGATCTGCAGGCTGATGGCAAGGTGAAGAATGGCCGTGTGTTGTTTGCAGCAAAGACCCTGAAGTCACCCGAACGTAAAGGCGGCTGTGATGGCATGAAGGTCGATACCCAAGGCAACATCTGGACCACGGGTCCTGGCGGCGTGTTGATTTTAAACAAAGATGGCAAACATCTCGGCACGATCCTGACGGGTCAGGCCACGGCAAATTGTGCCTGGGGTGGTGACGATCTAAGCACACTTTACATCACAGCCGACATGTTTCTCTTGCGAGTGCAGACCAAGGTCAAAGGGCTGTAGTTCTTACAGGCCGAACCAATTCAACATCTCCGGGTGATCACGCCTGAAAAGCAGCTCAAGCAACCGCCACGTCTGCCTGCTCCTCAGGATCGGCTGGCGGTGCCGCTGGCGGATTGAAAAAAGCCATGGAGAAGCGTTTAAACAAGGAGCAAGAAGAGACATAAAGAAAGCCCAAAAAGAAGAGTCCCAAAAACGGCAATGAACCCCAATCCTTTCGTTCATAGGCCAGCCAGATCAAGTAAGCAAAGTAGCCGACCAGGGCTAACTCAATCCATAAACAAATCGATTTACTAGCCTTGTAGTGGAACGATTTTTTGGAGGCCTTCGAGCGATCGACGACACCGTATTTGGGAGTGCGCACAAACTCAGATTCCTTTCCGAGCATCGCCTCAATGACTGCTTTGCCGTTGTTGATCGACATGCCGATGCCCAAAGCCATGAAGAAAGGAATGTAGGGGATGGTTTTGAGCCAACCCCAGCGACTCTGTGCGCCCTGAGCCGTGAGATAAAAGGCGATCACCGTAATCGTCGCAAAGAAGAAGACAGGCAGATCCACGAACACAGCTTTTTGCCAGGAATGGCTGGGTAGAAAGTCCACAGGATACATCAGCACCAGTGAGCCAAGGGTCAATAGATTGGCAAAATTAGCTCCAAGATGAGCCGTCGCTTCCAGTTTTGTGTGAAGCGGTGCTTGGCTGCGCCAGACGCTGCCAAGCATTTTTTTGCATACCTGAATGGAGCCCTTGGTCCAGCGATGTTGCTGAGATTTAAAACCATCCATATCCGGCGGAAGCTCAGCAGAGACCACCAAATCATTGAGATAAACAAACTTCCAGCCCTTCAACTGAGCACGATACGTTAGGTCGAGATCTTCCGTGAGAGTATCATGCCGCCAGCCACCCGCATCATCGATGGTGCTGCGGCGCCACAGGCCAGCCGTGCCGTTAAAATTACAAAATTCACCCCAGCGGCTGCGCGAAGTCTGCTCCAGCATCAGATGGCCGTCCAACAGGATAGCCTGCAATCGCGTTAGGAGAGAAAAGGTGCGGTTTCGATGCCCCCAACGTGCCTGAACAATGCCGATCTGAGGATCCGTGAAGTAGTGAATGGTCCGCTTCAGGTAGTCGGGTTCAGGTGTGAAATCGGCGTCGAAAATGCAAATAAACTCACCTTTGACAGTGGCCATGCCATCTCCCATCGCGCCTGCTTTAAAACCGCGCCGATTTTGCCTGTGTCGATACTCGACGTCAAACCCTGCAAGACGTAGATTTTGAGCATGCACCTCACAAATCTGGGTCGTCTCATCGGTCGAGTCATCCAGAAACTGGATTTGTAACTTCTCTTTCGGATAATCCAGTGTGCCAATTGCCGCAATCAGCGGATCCATGACATCGGCCTCATTAAAAATAGGCAGCTGAATAGTCACATTTGGTAATTCCTCGAATTGACCAGATGCGACCGGACGCTGTTTGCGAAGCCTCCAATAGCCATACAGCACTTTGACTTTGTGCGCCCCAAAGGCGGACAAACCGAAGGATACAAGGATGTAGCTGGTAAACCAGAGAAGCGTTTCCCACCGAATCATAGGAGCCCCAGAGTCGGGGCAGACCAATCAATGCCAGGGGCGTAGCGTCAAGTGGCAATAAAGGTTCAAACCATTCTAAGCAGACAGGGCCGTTTCACAGTTGTTCCATTCCAAGATCTACCTGCTGATGGTGTTTGACGGTTTCCTTTTCTGCGCCGCTTTCCTTGACTGAGCCATTCAAGAAAACGACTTCCTAAGGTGACTTGGCAAGATGCCGAGTGCTTCGCGATACTTGGCAACCGTGCGTCGCGCGACCTTAATCCCTTGTTTATCAAGCAACTTAGCGAGTTTATCATCGCTAAGCGGTTTATTTTTGGGCTCAGTTTTGATGAGGTCAGATATGGCGTTTTTGACGCTGGTATTGCTGAGATCTTCTCCGGAATCGGTTTTCACACCATGACTGAAGAAGAATTTGAGTTCAAAGACGCCATGAGGCGTGGCCATGTATTTGCCGGAAATGGCGCGACTAACCGTAGTCTCATGAACACCCACTTCATCGGCGACCTGAGCCATATTTAATGGGCACAGCTGACTAGTGCCTTTTTCAAGGAATTCCTGCTGATGTGCCAAGATCTTGACGGCAATCTTCTGAATCGTTTGCTGCCTCTGCTGGATGCTGCGAATGAGAAACTTACCACTACGGATTTTATCTCGAATGTAGTTCCGCACTTCGGTACTGCTATCGGACTGACCCAGCATGTCTTTGTAGGCATTGCTTAAACGCAGATGCGGCAGCTCATCGCCGTTCATGACAGGCACCCATTCTCCAGCCTGGCGCTCGATGATGATGTCTGGATTGACATAGTTATTCGAGCTAACGCTGAAACGCGAAGCAGGGCGCGGGTCCAGGGTGCTGATGAAGTCGGCGGCTCGAGAGATTTGTTCGATCGGCATGCCTAGTTTCCTAGCCAAGATCGGATAGCGCTTATTGGCCAAGTCTTCCAGATACATGTCCACTAGGCGATAAGCTAGGCTTTGGCGCTTGCTCAGTCGATCTAGCTGAATCAGCAGGCACTCACGCAGATCTTCGGAACCGACGCCGACGGGATCAAACGTGATCAGGGTTGCCTTGGCTTCATGTAGATCATCGACAGGGATGCCATGTTGAAGGCTAAGATCCTCCACCGTGCTATGGAGAAAGCCGCGGTCATCAATGCTGCCGATGAGAAACTCGAGATTTTTGATGAGAACAGGGTCTTTAATCTCAGACGTTCGAAGCTGCGTGGTAAGATGCT
>CAMBPS010000003.1 GCA_945869675.1 Prosthecobacter debontii
CCATGCTATCAGAGCCGAAACTAGCTACCCAACTGTGATTCTGCACGCTGCCAGCATAGCTTGGCAGGGGATTGGTATTGTATAAGTTGACGGCAAAATCATCTGCCAACCAGGCATGAAGTTCCGTGACGCCTGGTGAGACGCTTGAAGTGTTGCCACAAAAGTTGTTGGCTACCGTTGCTGCATGAGTGGAAGGGCCACTGACACCCGAGTAGGGAATGATGGTTTTGCCGGCGAGTATGCCTGTGCCTGCATAAGACACGGTGCTGGTGGTGCCCTGAGCATAGAAATTGCCGCTTTGAGAGGCCTCAGACATCATGACGGGGATGCCTGCGCCTGTGGGTATGGCTGCTCCTAGTTCTGCCTGTAATTGAACAAAGCCAGCATCTGTCCGCCAGTCTGCGCGCGCTGTAATAACAAGTAGCGCAGCTTTGGCAAAAAGAACACCTACAGGACAAATGCGACCCATAGGAGTGAATCTTCCATAAAGAACTTTTGATTCCAAGGATAGAATCAAAGAGATTTATTAAACGAGCATCAGAGCTGGATTCTCCAGAAGCTTGCGCATTTCAGCGAGGAAGGTGGCGGCAACGGCGCCATCGACAACGCGATGGTCACCACTCAGGCCGACCCACATGCGCTGACCTACGACGATTTCACCCTTGTCGTTGACGACTGGGGCTTTGCGAATGCTTCCAATGGCGACGATGGCGGCTTGGGGCGGATTGATGATGGCAGCAAACTGGTCGATGCCGAAAGCACCGAGATTAGAAACGGTGATGGTTCCACCAGCGAAGTCATCAGGGCTAAGTTTCTTGTTCTTAGCCTTGCCAGCAAGATCCTTCACGCTTTGGCTGATTTCCATCAGAGTTTTCTTTTCAGCCTGCTTGATGACGGGAGTGACCAAACCGTCTTCGATGGCGATGGCGACGCTGAGCCCGACAGACTTGAATTTGACGATGGCGTCCCCATCCCAAGCCGCATTGATCGCAGGCTGGGCCTGCGCGGCGCGGATGACGGATTTGAGGATGAAATCGTTGACGGTGTATTTGTTGCCGCCGGTTTTTTCAGCGCTGGCATTTAGGTGTGCGCGGAACTCCATGAGCGGACCTGCATCCACTTCCATTTGCAGATAGAAATGAGGAATCTGAGTCTTCGAGGCCAGAAGGCGCTCGGCAATGATATTGCGCATGGTGCTGGTTGGCACGCGCTCATCCTCTGGACCGTAGGTCGGGCGGATGGCCTGTGTCGCAGGTCCACGGGCTGCGCTGCTACTGCCGCCTGCTGGGGCGTTTTCGACATCTTCACGAATGATGCGCCCGCCAGGGCCGGTGCCTTCGATGCTGCTGAGGTTCACACCTTTTTCTTCAGCGATCTTGCGGGCCAAAGGACTGGCTTTGACGCGAACGTCACTTGTTACCGCGGCTCGGCGTGCTGGCTGTGGAGCGGTTGGAAGGCGTGGGCCGGGAACAGAGATGGCTTTTTTGGCACCCGCAGCTGGTTTCTCCACTTTTGGGGAAGGGGCTGCTGCCGCCTTGGCTTTGGCGATGATTTCGTCCAGATTGGCTGGTGCTTCTTCACCGTCCTCTAAAACAACAGCTAGCGGACTATTGAGAGGGATTTTTTCGCCTGCTTTGACGAGAATACTGTGAATGGTGCCTTCAAAAAAGCAGGGCATCTCCATCGTCGCCTTGTCAGTTTCGACATCCGCCACGGATTGACCGTTGGTGACTTTGTCACCTACTTTGACGATCCACTTGGCAATCGTGCCCTCGGTCATGGTGTCACTGAGCTTGGGCATTTCGATGATTTTTGGCATGGCGGAAGGGTAGGCAGCGTGTTGAATTCGGGGAGAAAGAGGACGGAGACTAGACGAGTCCTGAGCAAGACTCAAATTCTGTGTATCGAGAAAAAGAATCTTTTTCAACTCGGATTCTGAGTTCTCTGCGCCAAAATGCCTCAATGTCGCATCTTTTAGCCATCCTCCCAGCCACTGATCCTGCCCAGATTCTTCGTCTGCGTGATCGCCAATATGGGGCTGAACTGATCGCGGCGGCCCTGATGCATTTTGATTTTTTTTCCTGGCTTGGTCAAAACGATGGCGTGACCGATAATGATGTTTGCAACCATTTTGACTTTGCCGCACGGCCTACGGATGTGCTGCTGACGCTTTGCCGAGCCAATGGCTTCCTTACGACGGACTCTGCAGGCCGGCATCATCTAGCGCAGCTGGGTCGTGAGCATTTAGTCAAGGGATCGCCTTGGTATCTGGGTCCGTATTATGCGCCGATTCAGGATACACCGATTGTGCAGGGCTTCCTGAAAGTCTTGCGCACAGGCAAGCCTGCGAACTGGCAGGCTAAGACAGATGCGAAAGATTGGCATGAGTCCATGCTTGATGAGGAGTTTGCCCGTAGTTTTACAGATCTCATGAACAGTCGTGGCATGATCTTTGGCCAGTATTTGGCTCAGGCGGTGACGCCACTGCTGACTGGGCGGAGGCATCTGCTGGATGTCGGCGGTGGCTCAGGAATCTACTCTGCCACGATGGTGGCAGCGCACTCGGATCTGAGTGCTACGGTGTTGGAACAGTCGCCTGTGGATGTTATTGTGCAGAAGGAGATCGCTAAGCATGGTCTCTCGGACCGTGTGCAAGTGGTCAGCGGAGACATGTTCAAGGTCGCCTGGCCAGAAACCGATATCGTGCTGCTTTCAAACGTTCTTCACGATTGGGATGTGCCAGAGATGCGTGCGCTTCTGGTGAAAGCTGCCGAGACGCTGCCTATGGGTGGTTTGCTCATCATTCATGACGCTTTTATTAACGATGACAAAACGGGGCCGCATCCTGTGGCTGAATACTCGGCTCTGCTCATGAACATCACCCAGGGTAAGTGTTACTCGTCTGCTGAGTATGGTGCGGTTCTCCGTGAGCTTGGTTTTGCCGTTGGTCCGTATCAGGATACCGTCGCAGATCGTGGGTTCATGACGGCGGTGAAGTGTTGAAACTAACTGCGAGCCAAGAATAAACTCGGCGGAAGTTGACATGCGCTTGTCGGTGAAGAAAGTTTGCAGCATGACTGCCGTGATGGACATCCCTGATGAGCTTTACCAAAAAGTGACCGATCGAGTCGCTTTACTTGGGCGTCGAGTGCCTGAAGTCACCGCAGAACTCTACGAGCGTTGGCTTGGAGATAGCACCACTGGTGGTGCGCCCATTTCTAGTCAGCCGTCTGGCGAGCAATGGCTTGAGGATTGGTTCTGTAGCGCAGATGAAGCAATCGCACATGCTGCCGCTGGACAATCTGCGAGAGATCTTCTGCTGCAGGATCGCAATAGGCTGGAGAAGCTATGAGACTGACTCTTGATGCGAGTGTGTGGATCGCTGCTGCAGACGCGACGGATGTCTTTCATCAGCAGAGTCGCGACTTGTTGCGCAAGGTCGTTGCTGATGGCATCGCGGTAATCCAGCCCGCTTTTGGCAGAACCGAAGTCGCCTGTGCACTGGCAAGGAGACTGCGTGATGGCCCGCTGGGAAGGGAGCTGACTGACTCACTGATGAATCGAGTCGTCACAGCGGAACTGCCCATGGATTCAGTATTTTTGAATACCGCTAAGACCCTCGGCACAAACCAGTTTCTTCGTGGAGCCGATGCCCTGTATGCCGTAGCTGCCCAGCAGAGTCAGAGTCTGCTGATCTCGTGGGACTATGAGCATCTGCAACGTGCAGGGGGTATCACGCCCACTGATTGGCTGGCAACGAACTTTTAAAATGGATCACTCAGGGTAAGTGTTACTCGTCTGCTGAGTATGGTGCGGTTCTCCGTGAGCTTGGTTTTGCTGTTGGCCCCTACCAGGATACGATTGCTGATCGTGGTTTCATGACGGCGGTGAAGTGTTGAAGATTTTGGCTTGATTTCTGCTTCGCTTAGATTGAGTAACTCCGCAATCATGATAAATCCTCTTACCCTCCTCAGCGTATTGACATTCGCCGCCAGCGTTCACGCTGCTGTCACCATTGATTACGTTACCGTGGGGGATGCAGGCAATGCGGCAGACACCACGGGCTACGGTGCGGTGGCTTATAATTTCCAGATCGGCAAGTTCGAGGTGACGAATGCGCAGTATGCGGAGTTTCTGAATAACAAAGCTGCTAGTGATCCGAATGGCCTCTTTAACGCGAGCATGGGCAGCAATGCACGGGGCGGCATCACTCAGAATGGCGTCAGTGGCAGCTTTACCTACACGGTGAAGGCAAACATGGGGGACAAGCCAGTGAATTATGTGAGCTTTTCAGACGCTATGCGCTTTACGAACTGGATCAACAACGGCCAAGGCAGCAGTAGCACAGAGATTGGTGCCTATGATATGACGGTGGCTGCCACGACGGTCATCCACAGCAGCGCAGCTACAGTCTGGCTGCCCACGGAGAACGAGTGGTATAAAGCTGCCTATTACCAGCCCGTGGGTGCAGGTGGTGATAACGACAATTACTGGCTCTACGCTACCCAGAGCAATACGATACCCACGGTGGGGACGGTTGATGCCAACGGCAACATCACCAACGATGGAGCAAACGTGGCGAACTATGGCAGCGGAGCGATCTGGAATAGCCAGACGGGCAACGTGACGACCGTGGGCAGCGCCGGAGCCAGCAGCGATAGCTATTACGGAGCGTATGACCTGGGCGGGAATGTGTTTGAGTGGAACGAGGCCATCATCAGCAACGTTCGTGGTCTGCGCGGAGGTTCCTGGAACTCTCACCGAGAACGTCCCTGCGCGCCTCGAACCGCAACAACAGCACGCCCACGCTCGAGAACAGCTCCATCGGGTTCCGTCTCGCAAGTTCTGTCCCGGAACCTTCACGCGTGATGCTATTGCTAGCCGGGGCGTGTAGTTTGCTCGTGAGACGCCGTCGGCTGCCCTTTGCCCTTTGAATCTTTGACCCTTTCTTCCGAATCAGAGAGGATGAGATAAGCGGGTAAGACATCAGGGAAAACCAGCGCCGCAGGCGCTCGGAATTTTTTTCTAAATCTACCTTTGCCCTGATGCCCACACCTCCCAAGGAACCGCCGATCCTGCTGGTAAAGTGGCATGACCTGACTGGGTGGGTGCTGGACCGGGTGGAGGCCTTTCCGAAGAACCAGCGCTTCATCTTCGGTCAGCGGCTGGCCAACTACATGTTGGATGTGATGGAGCTGCTGGTGGAGGCCGCCTACACGCGGGAAAAGACCACCCTGCTGAACACGGCCAATCGGAAAATGGAAGTGCTGCGTTGGCTGCTGCGCATGAGCCATGAGAGGAAGCTGCTGACCCAGCGGCAGTATCTCCACGCCATTGGCCTACTGGTGGAGTGCGGGCGCATGTGCGGCGGCTGGCTGCGCAGTCGTGGCACGGATGAAGAGGGAGCACCCCCACCCAGCGCATGAAGCGGCACAAGCATCTTTTTGAGCAGATGGCATCGCTAGAGAATCTGCTGGCCGCCAGTCACTCTGCCCTGCACGGGAAGCGGATGAAACCAGCGGCAGCCCGCTACGTCCTTGAGATGGAGAAAGAAGTGATCGCGCTGCATGAGGAGCTGAACACTGGCCGCTACCGACACGGCCCCTACCACTATTTCATGATTCATGAACCAAAGCTGCGGCGTGTGGCCGCCGCGTGCTTCCGTGACCGCGTGGTTCATCACGCCCTGGTGCGGGTGCTGGAGCCGCTGTTTGAGCCGCGCTTCATTGAGGGCTCCTTCGCCTGCCGCCCAGGGAGGGGCACGCACGCAGGTATGAGACGTGCGGCGGAGTATGCTCAGCGCTTTCCGTATGCGCTGAAGTGTGATGTGAAGAAATACTTCCCCTCCATCCATCAGGGCATCCTCATGAAGCAGGTAAGCCGCGTGATAGGTGATGCGCGGGTGCTGGCCGTCGTGGGAGAAGTGCTCGGCTCTCACGCTGATAGCGTGCGGCGCGTGTGGCCGGAGGGCGGCGGCTTGTTTGACATGCAGGAGGAGCGCTACGGCCTGCCCATCGGCAACCTGACAAGCCAGTTCCTGGCCAATGTGTATCTGAACGAATTCGATCACTTCGTGAAGCATGAGCTGCGTGTGAAGGGCTATGTGCGGTATGTGGATGATTTTATCCTCTTCGGCCACGACCGCACCGCGCTCCGCGCCCAGGGCCGCGCCGTGCGTGAGAAGCTGCAAGAGCTGCGGCTCACCATCCACCCTGACAAATACCACCTGGGGCCGACCCGCTGCGGAGTGGACTTCACCGGCTTCATCGTCTTCGCCGATGGCCGCATCCGCCTGCGCAAAGCCAACGTGCGGCGCTTTACCCTGCGCTACCACCAGATGCTGCATGAGGCGAAGCGCCGGCGGCTGGACTGGCCGGAGGTGACGCAGCGGGTGCGCTCCTGGATCGCCCATGCCACGCACGCGCACAGTCACCGCTTGCGCGGGGACATCCTGCGGGGATGATGGCGCATGGGGAGACGGGAAAACAACGATCGTGGTCTGCGCGGAGGTTCCTGGAACAACACCGAGAACAACCTGCGCGCCTCGAACCGCAACAACAACACGCCCACGAACGAGAACAACAACATCGGGTTCCGTCTCGCAAGCCTCTGTGCAAGGACGGGGCCACCCGTCTGGAGGATCGGCCCGATCCGTAGCGGGAGTGATCCCGCCACGGCAGCGCCAGGACAGAGACTACCCGTTTCTCCAGCGTGCCGTCAGCCATGACGGCAGGCGAAGAACCAACAGGCCAGCCGTGGTGAGTAGCGTGGGCGAAAGGCGCGGCTGGCTTTTTTGGAGTGGCAGCTATCAGGATACCGTCGCAGATCGTGGGTTCATGACGGCGGTGAAGTGTTGAGCTTAACCCCAGCTCTCCTGACGATACGCGGCTGGTGAAGTGTTCCGATACTGCCGCATCATGCGACTGAAATAATGTCGGTTCAGCAGGCCGCAATATTCAGCAATGGACTCGATGCTATCATCCGTATGTCGCAGCAAGCGGCAGGCTTCATCCAAGCGATAGTCGAGCAGCATTCGCATGGGGGGAAGCTGCAGTTCTTGCTGGAAGAGATGGTTTAAATTGCGCACGCTAAGGCCGGCGTGACGGGAGATTTGATCTGCTGACAACTTTAGACCCATGTGCTGATTCATAAATTCCATGGCCTTCAAAACTCGTGGATCTAACCTCTGCTGCTCCCAGATGCTGTCAGGCAGTCGTTGCACCGCCTCCGCCACCAGTTGGATCGACACCCAGGGGAAGCGCACGCTACCTGGTTGCTCCCCTATCTGAATCAGATTCAGTAACAGGCTGCTCATATGTGGCGTATTGCTGAAGCTATAGATTCCGGGAGCTGCTCTGTCTGCAACGGGGCCGAGACTGAAATGCGCATACCATTTGCTAAAAGGCCCTGATGTCGTGGTGCTGAATGTCGTGTGTGGCGGGATCAGATACACAGTGCCAGGCTTTAGCAGAGTTTGTTGACGATCGATCTCGACCACGCCGCCCACTTCCATCGGCCAATATAAGCGCCAATACGGGTCATTGAGTCGACGCAGTTCCCATTGTTGCAGTTCGATTTTCCTCGTGGTCAGAATATCTACCGTCACACCTGGCAGGGCCACGGAGCGGTGACCTTGCACCCGATGGGCGGACCCTGCGGGCACGACGCTGAGAAAAGAAGGGGGCTGCGGCATAACGGATTGCTAAATCAGACACAAATCTGGCCGATGCTGGTATGGATAGCAAGAAAGGATCTGGTAAAGAGAAATGGTTAGCCAGATCCGATGCAACCAAGTATGTCATGTCAATCGCCACACCTGACCAAAGCCGCGCTAGGCTGGGTGATGCCTCATGCGGTGGGGATGCCGTTTTGGCTGTCTCTTTAATCATCTCATGAGCATCTCCACTCTGCCTGAACTACGCAGCACTCACGACGTCGAGCGCGTGCTTGAGTTTGAATTCGTGCGCGCCACAGAGAATGCGGCTCTTAAAGCCGTGCATTGGCTTGGTCGTGGTGAAAAGGAACGCGCGGATGCAGAGGCCTGTGCTGCTATAGCTGGCGTGTTTGATCTGCTGGATGTCTGTGGTCACGTCGTTATCGGCGAAGGCATCAAGGACAAGGCTCCCGGGATTTTTGTGGGTGAAAAATTGGGCACTTGGAAAGAGGGTTCGCCTCGGTTTGAGATTGCCCTTGATCCCGTGGATGGAACCTCGAATTTATCGAAAGGCCTGCCAAACAGTATCTCGGTCATGGCCGCCGCACAGGTGCCAGAAGGTGTGAAATCCGTGATGCGCCACTTGCCGAGCTTTTACAGCCACAAGATCGCTTACGGCCCAGCCTTGCGTGAGCATTTCAAGAAAACCGGTGCCTTGCCTTTGCTCTCCATGCCTGTGGGCGAAGTCTTAGAAATCACCGCCAAGGTACTAGGCAAACGCCTGCGTGATCTCGTGGTAGTCACCATGGATCGCCCACGGCATGCAGACATCATCGCCAGCATTCGTGCCTGCGGTGCTGCTTTGCGTATGATCAGTGATGGGGACGTCACTGCGGCCGTTGCGCCATCTTTACCTGACAGCGGTGTCGATCTCTACATCGGCATCGGTGGAACACCTGAAGGAATTTTGGCGGCTGCCGCGATCAAATGTCTCGGTGGCGATATGCAGCTTGCCATGTGGATGAATGAAGCTGACACGCGTGATCGCTCAGCCATCCTAAAATCTGAGGCTAACCTCTTTGGCCACCATCATGTCGATGACCTGATTGAAGGAGATAGCGCGCTCTTTTGTGCGACCGGAATTAGTGACAGTCCTCTCGTGCCGGGTGTCAAGCTCACAGGGTATCACCGGGCTGAAACCCACAGCATTCTCATGCGCGCCCGCAGCGGAACGGTGCGCCGCATCCACGCCACGCATGACTTGAATCGCAAACTCATCCCTCTCCGCGAAAGTTTTCTTATCAACCCAATACCCTAAAAAACAAAGACCATGGCCGACATCCAAACCAGCGCAGCAGACAAGAAGGACAAAGAATATTTCACATCGACCCCACAGGAAGCTCCAGGCTTTTTCCTCAAAGGTTGCCACCAGTACGACTGGGGTCTCAAAAACCGCATGAGTCGAATCTTTGACCCCAAAGACGGCCGCACGGTGATGCTCGCCTTTGACCACGGTTATTTCCAAGGCCCAACGACAGGCTTGGAGCGTGTGGACCAGACGATCCTCCCGCTTGCTCCGTATGCCGATTGTCTCATGCTCACGCGTGGCATTCAGCGCAGCGTCATCCCTGCCAGCACCACGAAAGCCATCGCTCTGCGTGCTTCCGGCGGCACTTCCATGGTGAGTCCGATGGAAGAATGGGAAGGTGAAATCGACGGTAAGAAAGCGAAGTTTAATCGCCCCGGTTTTGAGCCGCTTTCCAATGAAAGCACTGCTCTCAATATCGAAGAAGCCATCCGTCTCAATGCCAGCGTTCTCGCTGTTCAAGTTTTCATCGGCAGCGCCTACGAGCGTCAGTCGTTGAAGAATCTCACAGACCTTGTCGATGCGGCTAGTCGTTACGGCATTGCCGTCATGGGAGTGACCGCTGTCGGTCGTGCCATGGCTCGCACCCCGCAGTATTTCCGTCTCGCGACGCGCATCATGGCTGAGCTCGGCGCCAATGTCGTGAAGTGCTACTACACGGACACCGAGTTTGATACGGTCACCTCGTGCTGCCCAGTGCCAATCGTCATCGCCGGTGGTAAAAAGCTTCCAGAAATCGATGCCCTGACCATGTGCTACAACGCCATCCAACAGGGTGCTAACGGGGTGGACATGGGGCGTAATATTTTCCAAAGCGACGCTCCGATCAGCATGATGCAAGCCGTGCGCGGTGTGGTGCATGAAGGTCTGACTCCTGAGCAAGGCTACGCTATGTACAACGATCTCAAGGCCAAAGGAACCAAGTAATCTCTCACAACCATGGAACTTAAACCCAATCAAGTCCGCCTCATGATGATTCAGGTGGCAGACGCCATCATCGCTGCGGAAGCCATGCTTTCTCAAGCCGACCGTGACCTAGGCGATGGCGATCACGGGCTCGGCATGAAGCGCGGTATGGAAGCTGTGAAAGTGCAGCTGGAGCCCTTAGAACCAAGCAGTGTTGAGCAAGTCTTTGTCACGACGGGGACCGCGATGATGTCGAGCATGGGCGGTGCCTCAGGTGCGCTCTTTGGCACCGTTTATCGTGCCGGTGGTAAAGCTCTGGCTGGTCGTGATGTTCTCGATGCAGAAGCCCTTGCGCTTTTGCTCGAAGCGGCGCTCGACGGTGTTATGAAACGGGGTGGTGCTAAACCTGGTGATAAAACCATGATCGATGCCCTTGCCCCAGCTGCTTCGAAAGCTCGTGAGGTCATTGCGTTGGATCTGCCCGATGCTTTCACAGCCGTCGCCGCAGCCGCTGAGTCTGGTAAAGATGCAAGCAAAGCTATGATCGCTCAGTTTGGTCGCGCGAAAACTCTTGGAGAAGCCTGCATTGGTTTCCCAGATGCGGGTGCCTGCTCTGTAACGATTATGCTAAGCAGCATGCGTGATTACGTTTTGGGATGATTCATTTGGATTGAATCTCGGTTTAGTAGAAAGGCAGACGGTTGAGTTGCGTTCACAACGCCACATGAAACTGTCTGCCTTTTTTCATCAAGCGCTGCACCTCGGATTAATTCTCTGGTTGTTGGTTCTAAGTTCAGCCGCAGCCTCTGAGCAGCGCCCTAACATCCTCCTTATCCTAGCTGACGACTTCGGCTATGGAGATCTCGGTTGCATGGGCTGCACGGATATTGAGACGCCGAACATTGATAGTCTGGCTAGAGATGGTGTGAAATTCACCGACTTCTATTCCAATGCACCCGTGTGCACGCCGACACGCACTGGTTTCATGACCGGACGCTGGCAGCAACGTTGCGGCTTGGAGTTTGCTTTTGGGTATCAAGTAGAGCAGTTCCGCCGCGTGAAAGGTGAGTGGGTGGCTGAGCCTGACATTCACGCACTTGGACTGCCTTTGAGTGAGACGACCATCGCCGATCGACTGAAGTCGGCTAGCTATGCTACGGGTGCGTTTGGTAAATGGCATCTCGGTTTCAAAGAGGAGTATAATCCCACCAAGCGCGGTTTTGATGAGTTCTTTGGTGAGTTGTTAGGGCACGCTGACTACTACAAGCACAGCTATTATGACGGCACCTATGCGCTGCGTGAGGGGCTGAATCCTGTGAAGGCGGAAGGCTACTTCACGGATCTCGTGAATGAGCGCGCCACGAAGTTTATCCGCGATCATGCAAAGCAACCTTTCTTCTTGTATGTGCCGCATCTCGCTGTCCATGCACCCTATCAAGCACCCGATGATCCTGAAACGCCGATGGTTACCAAAGATAGCATGCATCACGGCAGCCGTGCCATTTATAAAGCCATGGTGGAACGCATTGATCGCGGAGTCGGTATGATGCTCGCAGAGTTGGAAAAACAGGGCTTAGGCGACAACACGCTCGTTGTTTTTTCCAGCGACAATGGGGGCGAGCGCTTTAGCCGAAACACCCCGCTGTTTCACCACAAAGCTACCGTTTGGGAGGGGGGGATTCGTGTTCCTTGTCTCATGCGTTGGCCCAAGCAACTACCGAGAGGTAAAGTCACCTCGCAAATGGCCATTACCATGGATCTTCATGCCACTTTTCTTGCCGCTGCAGGCGTCACGAATCCAGCGCCTAAGCCGCTCGATGGTATCAACCTTTTACCTCTTCTCACGAGTGATGCCGCTCCTCTTGAGCGCACCTTTTATTGGCGCATCGATCGTAGCAACCGCAAGCAGAGGGCCATCCGCCAAGGCCCCTGGAAATACATCAACGATGGTAACACCATGGATCTCCTCTTTAATCTCCAGAAAGACATCGGCGAGCACACCAACTTAGGTTATCAGCATCCTGATATCCTCGAAGATTTGAAGTCCAAGCTCAAAGCTTGGGAAGCTGAAATGGATGTCACGGAACGCGAGATTTTGGTGCGCTGAAGCACTTTTAGCCAGTTTTCAATGGTGCTTCCAAAGGCATTAAGAAATCAAGGTCAACCTGACCATCATGCTGAGCATCTAGGTCGTCTCAGTAGATCAGGCCTAGACGGAAGGACTGGCCTTGGGTAGCTTGAGTTTCTTCATAATGCGCTAAGTCTCGAAAACTAAAAAGGGCCAGGAATTCTCACCGCTTGTTATGTGTTCACGATTGGTTGCCGCATCTTGTCATCGCATAGCATCAGGATTGCATCATTGCCAGTTCGTATGGCTGGCAGTTCTGCTGGTTCGGATGGAAATGGTTAGATTTTCTTGATGGTGATTTATCACGCGGTGTCGAGTTTTTTTAAGATGAATCGTAATCTGTCTATCACATGCTCATTCCAGAAAACATTGCTGCTGTTTTGCTCTCAGAGCGACTTCCGCTCACAGCTTTCTTCGCCAGTGTAACGAGGGATTTTCACCTGGCAGAGGATGTGTTTCAAGACGTCTGTGTGAAGGCTCTTGGCAGGGCAGGGGAGTTCGATACTGCAGCCCATGTGATGAATTGGGCACGCCTCGTGGGAAAAAATCGTGCCATCGACATTCTACGCGCGCGTGATGGTCGTTATCTGGGGCTGAGCGCCGAAATGCTTGATGTTCTCGCGGCGGAGTGGCCTGAGCATCATCAATCGGATGACTTGCAGGAGGCTCTCGGCAAATGCATTGATCAGGTCACGCCAAACAACCGTGAACTCCTGCGCCTTCGCTATTTTGAACGACGAAATTGCGCCGATGTGGCTACGATGATGGGTCGCAAGATCGAGACGGTCTATCAAGCGCTTGCCCGACTCCATAAAACGCTCGGTGAATGCATGCGCCTACAAATTCAAAACGAGACTTCCCTATGAATGAGTTTGATTTTCTCCACCTCTTCATGCGTCATCAGGACGGGGTGCTAACGGCCGATGAGATCACCGCGCTCGAAGCCGTGCTGCGTGATGATCCGACGAAACGCCAACTTTTTGCTGGCACGCAAATTCGCTCGATGGCGCTTTATGATCGTTTTCGCCAGGACGCTTTTCGCGTCGAGCCTGCGTCACGAGGGAAAATCAGCTGGATCACCCGCCCCATGGCAGCGATGGCTGCCGGGCTCGTCATGGGTCTTTTTAGCGCATCGATTGTCTGGGCTATGTCATCGCCGAGGGCCACTGCCGAGCGGCTCTTTTCACTCATCAACGGCTCTTTCGATGAAAACCGTCTAAAGCATGGATTTCCCCATCAAACGGGTTGTTGGAGCGGCGATGAGGCCGCTATTTGCGATGGCCAACTGCGTTTTATCGCTCCCAGCAGCGATTTGGGCGATCCCACGGGCCGCGCGATCTCTTGCGATGTCTTTCAACTCGTCGATCTCCGTCCGCTGCGCCACACGATTAGTCTGGAAGGCGACTCTGTGCTCGAACTCAGCGCCGACTTCGTCGATGCCCGCCCTCAAAACACGAAACCCTCTGTCACTTTCTTTGGTCAACTCTATCTCTTCAAAGGTGATCCTGCTGCTTTGCATCAATCATGGCCTCAAAGCATAGCCGATTCCGTCGCCAGCGGCAGCGCCCAGGTCACCACGCTTGGCTCAGATGCCAAAAGAAAGCAGACCATCACTGCAAAGTGCCTCGTTCCTGCTCAAGCCGATTTCGCCGTCCTACAAATCGCTGCTCGGCCAAATCTCCGACCAGCTAAGCTCGACTCACTGTTCGCCGATGACGTGAAGCTCACGCTTAAAAGACAGCCCAGTCTGCCTGTGCGCATTGTTCGGCGTTAATGTCACGCATTCGCGTGAGTTGTGACTCTGCAGACGTTGTAGAGAATGATGCCGTTGAAATGGACAGTGTTTAGTTTTGCGATCTTCGCCACCGCCGCGCAGGCTGGTGGAGCTTGGTCGTGGCTGAATGGTGAGCTTGGGCGCAATGAGAGAAGTCAGCAGGCGATTGAGTGTGAATTAATGATTTTACCCCAGCTTCCAGTGCCTCAAGGGCAGGAACATGCAGGGTTTCACAGTGGTTTGGCTTCGAGTCGTGATGCCATACGCTGGGTGCAAGTGGACTTGGGCTCGGAGCACGTTCTGGATGCGGTGTTCGTTGTGCCTGCCATGCTTGGCACGGCACAGGCTTATGGGTTTCCAAGCCACTTTCGCTTAGATGTCTCCAATGATCCGCTGTTTGCCGATTCGATTCCACTGCTGGATCACAACAACGAGTCTTCAATGCTAGGGCTCGCGCCATGGCAAATCTCAGCCCGTCAAGTTAAAGCCCGCTATGTGCGATTCACGGCGACGAAGCTTGCACCGCAGCCTGGATCGAGTTCGCGGTTCATCTTTTGTCTCGGGGAGTTGTTAGTGTTTAGTGAAGGACGAAATGTCGCTCTGCAAGGAGATGTGCTTGCTCCGAATTCAGCAGAAACCCTACCCCTAAAGGAGATAGCCGGCTGACTAACCCTCAGTGTTCACATCGTCGCTACCTATTTCCGCCGTATTGATGACCATTTGGAGGTGAACACAAGAACCGCTGGGGTTGCGAAGGCGTGTTTTTGCGGCTTAGCGGGTGCAAAATTGTGCTCGGTCTGACGTAATAGCTTCAGTTATCATGCCTTCTTGTTTTCATTTCTGGTCATCTTTTGCCACTCTCGGTCTGATCCTGGCTTCCATGGCTCATTCAGCAGAACCATTTGAAGCTTTTCTGGAGACACACTGTATCAAGTGCCACGGGCTGGAAAAAGAGAAGGGAGACTTGCGGATTGATCAGCTTTCTCGCGATTTCAAAGTGGGAGCGGACACGCATCACTGGGCAGAGATGATGGAGCAGGTGAATTCAGGCGAGATGCCGCCAAAGAAGGAAAAACAGCCTTCACAGGCCGAGATTGCGGCATTTGTGACGAGTCTGGATACTCGTATCAAGGAGGGCAAGGCTGCACGCATGGCAGGGCGTCCAGCCGTGGCGCATTATCGGCTGAGCCGGAAAGAGTATCAAAATACGGTTCATGATCTTCTCGGTGTGCGTTACGATCCTGCAAAGCCGGGTGAACTGAATGAAGACACTCTGTGGCATGGTTTTGAGCGTATCGGTTCAGAGCTGTCTCTTTCGCCGTCGCATGTGGATCGGTATTACCGCGCTGCGGAGTTGGTGCTGGACCGTGCGTTTCCAACTGCGGCATCAAGTGAGGCTCGAAAGGTGCGCAAGACGGCCGCTGAGATCCGCTATGGTGGCGGTAAGGACCAGCAATTGGCCCTGGACCGCTTTGGTATCAAACGGCCGCTGCGTTACCTGCTTTACCCAGGCAATGTCCAAAACGCGCTCTCGTCGAACTGGCTCGGCAAGACGGGGCCGGAGCACAGTGGACTCTATCAACTCCGCATCCAAGCCAGCGGCATCCGCCCTCTGGGCGGTCAAACGGCGCATCTAAGCATCGGCAAGCGTACAGGCGAGGAAACGGTGGATGGGCTCATCGAGTTCGACATCACGGCACCGGAGGACAAACCCCAGGTGTATGAGTTTGAGGTGTTTCTTGAGATGCCACAGACACTGGATTTCTGCGTGGTTGCGACAGATGTCGTGGATCGAAGACAAGGCGCTGCTTTCCGTAATGCGCTTGGCAGTCGAGGTGGCTATATTTTCACTCATAGCAGCGAGACGTTGCTCTTAAATCCGAACGCTCCGCAGATGTTTGATGACAAGGGAAACGGCCTCTTTTCCACGGTGCTGCTCGATTGGATCGAATGGGAAGGGCCGTTGGTGTCGGAGGCGGAAAAAGCTCGACGTAAGGGTGTAGTGCCGCCCGATGACGCGACGCCGGAGGTGGTGGCGGAGCATTTGCAACGCTTTGCCGAGCGGGCTTGGCGTCGGCCGGTGAAGCGGGAGGAACTTGGGGATTATTTGAAGTCGTATCGCGCCGAGCGCGAGGCGGGCGAAAAGCTCGCGGATGCTTACCGCGTGGCGTTGCAGGGCGTGCTGACCTCCAGACACTTCATCTACCTCGTCGAGGGCGATACCGTGGCTCGGGAGCGTCTCACGGATTCTGAATTAGCCTCGCGACTCTCGTATTTCCTGTGGAGTTCGATGCCGGATGATGCGCTCTTTGCTTCCGCAAAAAGCAGCATGCTAAATGGCGAGGGCCTCAAGAAAGCAGTGGATCGCATGCTCTCGGATAGGAAGGTCAGCCGCTTCATCGACGACTTCTCGCGACAGTGGCTGCAACTGCATCGTGTGGGCATGTTTCCGCCTGACAAGAAGCTCTACCCCGCCTATGACGCCTGGCTGGAGGAAAGCATGCGCAATGAACCTGTGGAGTTCTTCCGAGAGATGTTTGCCAAAAACATCCCCATCGATGGCTTTGTTGATTCTGATTGGACCATCGCCAATGCGAGGCTTTGCGACTTCTACGGACTGACGGAACCGAAATCAGGCGGCTTTCAAAGGGTATCGCTGAAGCCTGAAAATCGTCGCGGTGGCCTGCTCACGATGGGCGCCGTGCTCGGTCTCACTTCTGACGGCACGCGGCATCGTCCGGTGCATCGAGGCGTGTGGCTCAGCGAGGTCGTGCTCGGCAAAACTCCACCACCACCGCCGGCGAATGTGCCTGCGATCGAACCGCCGACTCAGCAAAGCCCCAAGGCAACTCTGCGTCAAAAGATCGAAGCCCATCGCAACGATGCCAACTGCGCCGCCTGTCACGCGAAGATCGACCCACTCGGCCTTGCCTGGGACAACTACGACGCCGTCGGCCAATGGCGCACGCACGAAAAAGTGCCAGCAGGAGTTGGCAGCGACCCTATCATCGATCCCTCTGGCCTGATGCCTGATGGCCGTGCCTTCAAAGACGCCAACGAGTTCAAACAACGCCTCCTCGAAGATCGTGACAAGCTTGACCGCGCCTTCATCGAACACCTTTGCACGTACGCCCTTCGCCGTGCTCTTGCCTTCGATGATCAAGACGACCTCAACGCCATCCAAGCCGAAGCGAAGAAAACCGGCTACCGCATCAAGGACATTGTCCGTGCCGTGGCTTTGTCTGAACTGATGCGGAAACGCTGAAGTTCTTGGTTCTTTGTTGCCCAGCAGAAAGCCAAAACCCCTAACCAAGCGCCTAAACCAAGAACTAGGAACGAAGAACCAGGATCGAAGAATATGAAAATAACCCGCTTTGAAGACATTGAAGGCTGGCAGTTAGCGAGGGAGCTGACGCGGCAGGTCTATGCCGTGGCCATACGCGGAATGTTTGCGAAGGACTTCGGGCTTCGGGACCAGATCATCCGCGCATCAGGTTCAGCTATGCACAACATCGCTGAAGGATTCGATGGGGGGAGCAATGCTGAGTTCGTCAAGTTTCTGCGCTACTCCCAGCGTTCATGTTCGGAGGTTCAGAGCCAGCTCTACATCGCTTTGGATCAGTCCTGCATCACGCCGAAGGAGTTTGATGCCATTACAATCAAGCCGCTCTCACCCACGCCAAAGTCGGCGGATTCATTCACTATTTGATAAGCACAACGAACCCACGCTGCCCCCCCCTTCAACCAAGAACAAAGAACCATGAACATTCTCTCTCAATCCTGGCTTCTCAATCGTCGTCATGCTCTTAAGGCACTCGGCAGTTTCATCTCTCTGCCTATGCTTGAGTGCATGGTTCCTTTGCGTGCCGCAGAGAGCGCCACTGCCGCGCCCAAACGAAGCGCGTTCATCTATCTCGCGAATGGCGTGCACTCGCTGAACTACCAGATCACCAAGGAAGGGAAGGACTATGAGTTCTCTCGGTCTTTGAAGCCATTAGAGAAGCATCGCAATGTCATCACGCCGATCAGCGGGCTGCATCACCCAGGAGCTCTGAGCCATCATCACAATTGCATTTCCGTGTGGCTCACAGGTGGTAAGCTTGGGCCTTCGGATCGCAACACGATCTCCGTGGACCAAAAGATGGCCGAGATCACGGCACTGCACACGCGTTACCCTTCAATGGAAGTGGCCATCACGCAGGATTCGCTCGCCTGGACCGCCGATGGTGTGCGACTACCTGCCATGCGTCGTTGCAGTGAGATTTTCGCCTCGCTTTTTGAGGAACCGAAAGGCGGAAAGACAGCCCAGCGCCGCGCCTTGCGTCGCAAGGGAAGCGTGCTCGATGCAAACCTAGCGGAAGTGCGTCAGCTTGAGAAAAAGATGGGCTCTGAGGACAAAGGCCGCATGGAACAATACCTCACCTCTGTCCGCGAGGCAGAGATCCGCACGCGGCGGGCCGATGCGTGGCTTGACACGCCCTTGCCGTCAATTTCCGACGCTGACCGCAACCGCACGAACCGCGACATCGCCGCGACCAAGGCGGGCGATTATTTCCGCGCCGTCTATGACCTCATGGTGCTCGCCTTTCAGACGGATGTAACCCGTGTCGCCACTTTCAGCCTCGGCGGCGAGGGGGATGCCATCTCCATCCCCGAGATCGGCATCACCGAATCGCGCCATCAGCTCAGCCATCACGGTGGCGATGCTGGTTACATGGAAAAACTCACGAATTACGACACCTTCGCCATTGAGCAATACAGCTACTTTCTCACCCGCCTCGCGGAGACGAAAGACCTCAGCGGCAAGCCGCTTCTTAGCTCCACGATGGCCCTTTTTGGCAGCGGCATGTCCTACGGTCACAGCCATGGCAACGCCAACCTTCCGCTAGTGCTCGCTGGCGGGTCCGACCTTGGTCTAAAGCACGGAACGCACCTCGACTTCAACAAATCCGCCAAAGACTTCCAAGGCTACACCTTCGGCCCTGACGGCGGACTCACCAGCGCGCATTACCAAGTCTGTAGTCGCCCCGTGAACTCGGATGCCCACATGAGCAATCTGCTTCTACTCATGGCACAACGTATGGGTGTAGAGATGGATCATTTTGGCGACAGCAACAATGTGGTCACGCTGTGACACGCAGCGCGGCGGGATCAGTGGAGTGATGGAGTGATGCGACCGCGCATCGCTGCACCTCACGACTCCAGCACTCCATTCCCCGGACAATGTTCGACCCACCACTCCATCACTCCACCACTCCATCGCGCCGCTGGCTCGTGGTGCTGTGTATGGGACTGTCGATGCTCTTGGCCATCTCGCATGCCGCCGATCCCTTCCGTCCCGAAGCAGGCAAGTTCCCGCCCTTTGGAAAAGCGCACTCCTACCGCGGCGAACTCGTCTTCGTGGATCACGTGAACCGCCGTGGTAGCCTTCGTATTCAGTCCACGGGCATCTTCCGTTTCACCGCACCGAGTCCTTTTGCCATGCTGCCTTACGGCATTGTTAGGTATCACGGTGCACCCGCGGATCTGCGCGACATTCCATTCGGCACCCTATTGCATGTTCGCGCTTTCCTTCCGCCTGAGCCGCAGACCTCCTCCGTGCCGGTCTTGCCGATCAACAACCGCACAAAGTCTAGCCACGGAAATATCGGTACCGCACCTGCTGAGAATCATGCCATTCTTCTTGAAGACGAGCCCAGCCACTGCCTGCGCGAGGGACTCGTGTGGAAGCTCAAAGAACTGGAGATCAAAGACCACGTGGGAACCATCATCGCAACGCGCGAACCGAAGCTGGGTAGCGGCGTCAAGGCGAAGGATGAAACGCTGACCTTCGATGCTGCCACCCGTGTCTGGCGTGGTCGCGAATGCCTCCGTATCGAGCATCTCATCGCCGATGGCATCTGGCCCGCTGGAGGTAAAAAATCCCTCAGTGGCCAATCCGTTATGTTCGGTATCACCTGGAAGCCCACGCTCGGTGGTGTGTTCGCCCGCTTCCACATTTCCGACATCTGGCTCGACGCTGCCGCGATGCAAAACACCACGCAACATCAGACCGAGATGCACAAGGCATTCATGCGCGGACGTTGGTTGCCTGCGTGGATTGATGCCGTCGAGTATGGCAAGTTCGGCCGCGCCACCATCACGGCAACCTTGTTTGGCGGCATGGATGCCTCACTCTACGCCGATTTCAAAAAGGACGACTCCGCGTTGATGAACGGTGTCGAGAACACCTTGAAGCATACCGAAGGAGGCACCGCAGGTCCCACGCAAATGGCTGCACGCGGCGCCATCCAAGAAGTCATCAAGATACCCGGAAACGTGCCTCTTGGCAGCAGCGGCATCCAGATTCGTTTCGAGACCGACCTCATCACCGAAGGCATCCGCCCCGCCCGCATTGTCAAAATCCGCCCCGCAACCTGGCCCGATCTCCACCTGCCTCGCGAGGAATACATCGGCCAAGGTAGCATCGACGAACGCTTCCCAACTCCCGCCATCTTCCCGAAATACTAATGCTTTTATGAAACCGTTCTTTGTTGTCCGTTCCTTATTCTTCGTTGCTAAATCCTTGTTGGCCCTCGTGTGTTCACTCGTCATCCAGGCAAACGCAGCAAACGAACAACCAAGCACCAAGCACCAAGCATTAGGAACCGAGCCCTTCCGCCCCGAAACAGGTAAGTTCCCACCTTTGGAAAAAGCCCACTCCTACCGAGGCGAACTCATCTTCGTGGATCACGCGAATCGCCGTGGCAGTATTCGATTGCAGGGATCGGGCATGTTTTTCCGTAACGATCCGCATCCTTTCGCCATGCTGCCGTATGGCATCGTTCGTTATCACGGCGCACCCGCCGATTTGCGCGACATCCCGCTCGGCACCGTGATGCACGTCCACGCTTTTCTACCGCCCGACCCGAAGACCTCGGCCGTGCCAGTCTTGCCCGTCGATAGCAAAAAAACGGACGCCAACCATAATCGTGGTGCTGGCATCTTCCCCGCCGAGAACCACGTTCTTCTGCTTGAAGACGAAGCCAGTCACTGTGAACGCGAGGGACTCGTCTGGAAGCTCAAGGACGTGGACGTCAAGAACCGCGAAGGCATGATCATCGCCACCCGTGAACCGAAACAAAGCGTCAATGCCAAGGCCACCGAAGAAAAGCTAACCTTCGACGCCGCAACCCGCATCTGGCGCGGACGCGAAAGCCTCAGTATCGAGGAACTTATCGCCGAAGGCGCATGGCCCGTCGATGGTAAAAAATCACTCGGCAACCAATCCGTCCAACTCGGCATCACCTGGAAGCCGACACCCGATGGCATCTTCACCCGCTTTCACATCTCCGACATCTGGCTGGACGATGCCTCGATGCAACGCGCCGTTAAACACCAAACCGAAACGCATAAAACCTTCATCCGTAGCCGTTGGATGCCCGCATGGATCGATGCCGTCGAGTATGGTAAGTTTGGTCGAGCCACCGTTACTGCGACCCTCTTCGGCGGCATGGATGATTCACTTTACGCCGATTTCAACAAGGATACAGCCGCCCTGATGAATCCGGTCGCTAATACTCTGAAACATACCCATGGAGGCTATGGCCCTGCTCACATGGCCTCAAAAGGTCCCATCATCAACGTCACCAAAGCAACTGGCACGGCACCCCTTGGCAGCAGTGGCATCCAAATCCGTTTTAGTACGGATCTCATCATTGAAGGCATCCGCCCCGGTCGAGTCGTCCGCGTTCGCCCTGCTAGCTGGCCCCAAGTCCAAGTTCCACGCGAGGAATACCTCAATGACAACCTTGAAGAGCGCTTCCCCACCCCGGCCATCTTCCCGAAGTATTGATGGAGTCGTGGAGTGCTGGAGCAGTGGAGCAATAGAGCCATCGCCCAATCCCTTCCAAACCCCAGCACTCCAACACCTGGTCACTCCATGTCTCCGCTCCAACTTCAACGTTCCCACATGAAAACCACTATCAATCTGCTCACCGTACTCCTTCTCACCTTTCAGGCTCACCTTCACGCCGCTGCGCCTGATCTTTCCAAGGTCACCTTGCGGGCCGACCTTGATGCCGTCATCGCCAGCACGAGCGATGCGGGCTTGAAAAAAGCGCTCGGCGATCACGCTGCTGTCATACTCTCTGCCGCAGGGCAGCATCCGCATGTCGAGGCCGTCATCCGCACGATCGAGAGCGCGCCGGGCACGTTCACGAAGGTCAATGTCACGCCTAAGCCATTGGTGAAGGCGGTGGGCGGTGACATCGCGCTCTTTGACACGCTGACCCAAGTCAGCACCAATATCTTGGGCGGCAAAGCGCACGATCATCGCAAGGAAAAAGAAGATCCATACAACGCCGCCTTCATCGAGCATCTGGGGCACATTCCCTCGCTGGAGTCGGTGAAACTGGAGGCATCGGGAATTCAGGACGACTGGGTGGCTCCACTGCTCAAGCTTAAAAAGTTGAAGAGTCTCAGCGTGAGTGGCTTTGGCAAACTGGGCGATGCCAGCTTGGCACAGCTCCAGCAGCTCACTGAGTGTCCTGATCTTACCAACCTTGAACTGGCCTATTTTGGCAAGGCCACCGATTCGGGTTGGGAAAAGCTTGCGGGCCTAAGAAACCTCGAGTCATTCACACCACGAGGCGCCGGCTATCCAGGTCACTTCTTCGCGAAGTTCGATGGCTGGACCAAGCTGAAGCGCATCAACTTCCATAGTAACGGCCTTGATGACGAAGGACTCGCCTGCGTCTGTAAAAATTTCCCGAACCTCGAGTTCATCAAGTTGTGGCACTCCAAGCAGCTCACCGATGCTTCTGCCGAGCACTTCAAGAAGCTCAAGCACCTCACAGGTATCGAGATCAGTTGTGCGAAGGCCACCTCCGGCCTCGTCAAACACCTGCGCGAGTTGCCATTGGAATACGTGGCCCTCGGTTATGGCGTATGCAGTCCGGCCGCAGAAGCTATTGCCACCGTGAAATCCATCCCCACACTGCGCCGTCTCTCGCTGGACGCTACCAAGTTCGCCGACACCGACCTTACAGCCCTAGCCGGCGTGACTCAGATTCGAGAACTCTCCCTTTCAGGTATCGACCTGCCGAACGTCCGCCTCCAGCAGTTGCAAGTCTTCGCCCATCTCAAGTCTCTCACGCTCGTCCGCTACGGCAAAGGCTACCCCGAGGAAACTCAGCTCAAAGTCAAGGCTCTGCTGCCCAAGGTGGATGTGAAATTTGTGAAGTAATTCTCTGTCCCGCACTCGCGTGGCATGAAACAGACGGTGAAGTAACGTATGAAATTGGATGCGCCTCTTTTGTTTTATTAGCTTCTTCACAACATCCGCTTTCTCCGTCGATTTTGTCCGCGATGTGCGTCCCATTTTCGAGAGGCACTGCTATGAATGCCACGGAGCCGCAAAGCAGAAGAACGACTATCGACTCGACATCAAGACCGTTGCGCTGACGGGTGGCCAAGATCACGCACCGAATATCATCGCTGGAAAGAGTGCCGAGAGTCCGCTGTTCCGTTTCGTGAGCGGTGCAGATAAAAAAAACTCGATGCCGCCGAAAACCAAACTCAGCAGCACGGAGATTGATCTGCTCAAGCGTTGGATCGACGAAGGAGCTGTGTGGCCGGAGGGGGTTGATATCGCTCAAGTGGAAGACCGCCTCGACTGGTGGAGTTTTAAGCCGCTTCAGGTGCAGGTGGCTGCAATAAATATTGATTCGTATATTCACGCGAAGCTTGCGGAAAAAGGGATGAAGCCAGCGTCACAAGCAGATACGCGCACCTTGATCCGACGTCTTTACTTCGACCTCACCGGACTGCCTCCGACGCCGGAAGAAATCACGAAATACAGTGCGTTGCCCTATGACAAACTGGTGGACGACCTGCTGGCGTCACCGCGTTACGGCGAGCGCTGGGCACGCCACTGGCTCGACCTCGTTCACTACGGAGAAACCCATGGCTATGACAAAGACAAGCCACGTTTAAATGCTTGGCCTTATCGCGACTACGTCATCCGCGCATTTAACAACGATAAACCCTACACTCGTTTTATTGAAGAGCAGATCGCTGGTGACGTGCTTTATCCGGGCACCACCGATGGCATCACAGCGCTTGGATTCATCTCGGCAGGGCCGTGGGACTACATTGGACATGCGGAAGTGCCGGAAACCAAACTGGATGGCAAAATCGCTCGCCATCTGGATCGCGATGACATGGTTCAAAATACCATCGGCACTTTTTGCTCACTCACGGTTCAGTGTGCGCAGTGCCATTATCACAAGTTCGATCCCATCTCACAAGAAGACTACTACTCGCTGCAGGCAGTGTTTGCCGGTGTTGATCGCACTGACATCGACTATTATCCTGATGATACCTCGATGCAGAAGTTTGTGGTGCTGCAAAAGCAGAAGAAGCAGCTCACCGACGAGATCGTTGCGCTCGAAGACCCTTTGAAAAAAAAGGCAGGGGATGCCTATATCGCCCTCAGCAAGCGCATCGATGGCGCGGCTGAGAAGAACGCCAATCCAAATGCAAAACCTGACTTTGGTTATCACAGTTCTGTTTCACCGTCGCAGGATACAGTGAAGTGGGTGCAGGTCGATCTTGGTCAGTCTGTGCAGGTTGACCGCATTGTGCTGAAGCCCTGCTACGACGACTTCGGCAAGATCGGAGGTGGATTTGGTTTCCCCGTGCGTTTCAAAATTGAGGTGAGTGACGATCCCACGTTTACAACCAACGTCGCGCTTGTGTGGCGGAAGCATGATGCCACCTTCATAAACGACTTCGCCAATCCTGGTCTGAAGCCCTTTGAAACCGGCACGGCAGGCGATGATGGCATCACGGGTCGCTACGTTCGAGTCACCGCCGTAAAGCTCGCGCGCCGCAGTAACGACTACATCTTCGCACTCGCCGAACTTGAGGTCTATGGACGTAAAGCCGGGCAGAATCTCGCCGCAGGTAGGTTTGTAACATCGCTCGACAGCATCGAGGCTTCTCCCCGCTGGCGAAGAGCTAATCTCACTGACGGCATCGCTCCTGAGAGTCGCAGCGATGAAGATAAAAAAAGGCTCATTCGTGAACGTGATGCCCTCATGCTAGCCCAGGGAAATGACACTACGAAAATCAAACTCCGCGCTTTACGTCAGCAACGCGATGCCTTGCCACCATTGCCTGCACCGCAGAAGGTCTATGCCGGAGCCGTCCTACATGGAAGCGGCTCATTCAAAGGAACGCATGGCACACCTCGCATCATTCACGTCCTCAAACGTGGCGACATGAAACAGCCCGCACAAGAGGTCAGCGCCAATAGCATCACCCAATTAAGCCAACGCTTTGGCCTGCCCTTTCAGGTCGAAGGAACAGAGGAATCCTATCGTCGCGCGGCTTTGGCTAAATGGATCACAGATAAAAACAATGCGCTGACCTGGCGTAGTATCGTCAACCGTATCTGGCAACACCACTTTGGTCGCGGCCTTGTGGATACCGCCAACGACTTTGGCCGCATGGGTAGTCAGCCGAGCCATTCCGAGCTGTTGGATTGGCTCGCGCTAACCTTCCGTGATGATCTCAATGGCAGCTTGAAGAAACTGCATAAGCTCATCGTGATGAGTGAGACCTATCGGCAGACTAGCTCGGCATTCAAGAGTCGAAAATCTGGAGCAGCAGGGAAACTCGACTCTGGACTGTTAAACGACACTTCGCTCGACGCCAATAACGTCTATCTATCCCATCAGAACCGCCGCAAGCTCGACGCTGAGAGCATCCGGGATGCGATCCTTGCTGTGAGCGGCAAACTTGATCTCACGATGGGTGGGCCGAGTTTTCAGGACTTCATCATTGAGAAGCCTCAGCACAGTCCACACTACGAGTATCAACTGCACGACCCAGAAGACCCCAAGAGCCATCGCCGTAGCATCTATCGCTTCATCGTCCGCAGCCAGCAGCAGCCGTTCATGACTATCATGGATTGCGCTGATCCATCCATGCGCGTGGACAAGCGCAACGAATCTCTAAGTCCTCTACAAGCGCTCGCCATGATGAACAATGGACTTACGGTGGCAATGGCAAAGCACTTCGCCGAACGCGTCAGCAAAGAGGCTCATGGAACCGAGGCGCAAATCAGCCGCGCCTTAGCGCTAGCATTGTGTCGAATACCTCACTCGGATGAACTCGTGCCGCTGGTAGATTTCGCTAAACGCGAAGGACTCGAAAACGCCTGCCGCCTCATTTTAAATCTGAATGAGTTTAGCTTCATCGATTAAAATTGCCCCTGAGTTCAAACTTCAAACAACCTCTCAAAAGGCAGCAAATATTCAAAGTCATTTTCATTGGGGATCTAGAGATCTAATTCCCCGTCATTAAATAGCAGCACAAATTTTCTCATGATTACTCGCCGCCAACTCCTCCAAACCGCTGGCCAAGGCTTTGGTGCCCTTGCGTTCGCTTCGCTAGAGGCCTCAGAGCAACAGCATCGCGCGCTAACGGTCACTCCGAAGGCCAAGCGCGTCGTTCAACTCTTCATGGGGGGCGCCGCTAGTCACATTGATCTCTTCGATTTCAAACCCGCGCTCATCAAGCATCACGGTGAGGCTGCCGATTTCGGGGAAAAGGTGGAGACTTTCCAAAACGGGCTCGGGCCGTGGAAGAAGCCCGTGTGGGATTTCAAGCCTTACGGCCAGAGTGGCAAGATGCTTAGCGAAGTCGTTGCCCCATTGGGTGCCTGTGTGGACGACATGGCCTTCGTTCATAACATGGTGGGAAAGACAGGCGTGCATTCACAGGGCACCTTGCTTCAGGCCACCGGCTTTAATTTGCCGGGCTTTCCAGGCATGGGCTGTTGGGTCAGTTACGGTCTCGGAACGCTTGGTGACAATCTGCCTACCTTTGTTGTTCTTCCAGATCATCGCGGTTTTGCCTCCAACGGTCCAAAGAACTGGGATAGCGCCTTTCTACCCTCGCAACATGCAGGCACTATCATCTATCCCGGTGCCGAGACGCCTATTAGCGATCTCTTTCCGCACAAATCAGGGCGCTACATCAAAGCCAGCACTGATCGTATTGGATTCGCTTTGCTCGAAGAACTGAATCGCAAACACCAGCATCAGCGAGAAGAGGACAGCCGACTCGACTCACGCATCAAAAGCTACGAACTCGCTGCCAAAATGCAGCTCGCAGCGCCGGAAGCACTCGACATCAGTCAAGAGTCTTCTGCCATGAAATCCCTGTATGGCATCCAGGAGCACCGCAAAGTCTGGCCCTCGGAAATCAATGCTGCCGAAGAAGCCGACTACATGGGCCGCAAGTGTCTTACCGCTCGCCGACTCCTAGAGCGCGGTGTTCGTTTCGTGCAAATCTGGAGCGGTAATGACAATGGATTCCCTCGTCGCAATTGGGATAGCCATGAAGATGTCGAGCGCGATCACGGCCCTCTGGCATGGGGTATGGCCAAAGCTGTTAGCGCCCTGATGATTGATCTCAAGCAACGTGGTTTACTCGATGATACCCTCATTCTCTGGACCACCGAGTTTGGCCGCATGCCCAGCACCCAAGGCGGCAAAGGCCGCGACCACAACCCCTATGTCTTCACCAATTGGCTCAGTGGCGGTGGCATCAAAGGCGGCGTCACCTCAGGTGAAAGTGACCTGTGGGGCTACAAGCCACTCGACCGCGAAAATCCAACCACCTGCTATGATATCCACGCCACGATGATGCACCTGCTGGGCATGGATCACGAAAAGCTGACCGTTCGCCACAACGGCATTGATCGCCGACTTACCGACGTGCACGGGCACATCATCAAAGAGCTGATTGCTTAACTCCTATGTCGAGACATGCACCGCTGCTCCGTAACTTCTCATGATGAAACACTCCATCCTACTTGCCATCCTTCCTCTTGCCGCCTCCGCCCTCGATTACCCGCACATCAGCGCTGAGCCGCAAAAAACTGGCTGGCCTCTGATGGTCAACGAACGGGCTTATGTGGTCGATAAACCCGAATATGATCGTCGCCCCGGACGTGAGTCGAACAAGCATCTCCCACAGCTTTGGCCTCAAGTGCCGACAGCGGGCCATTTCGGCGGGGATTCTTGGCTGAAGCTCCATGAGGCGCATGTGAAGACTGTTCAGGAAAATAAAGGACCCGTCGATGTGCTGCTCGTCGGTGATAGCATCACCATCCAGTGGGGTGAATCTTGGAAGAAACATTTCCCTGACCGCAAAGCCGTGAACATTGGCATCGGCGGCGACAAAACCCAAAACGTTCTCTGGCGTCTCGATCATGGTGGCGTCGAAGGATTGCAGCCGAAGGCCATCGTGCTCATGATCGGCAATAACAACATGTTCTTCACCCCCGAAACGGGCGTCGAAGCCGCTGCCAAAGGCATCGAGATGTGCCTGAAGAACCTGCGCGAGAAGTTCCCCGCCGCCGTCATCATCGTGGCAAAGATTCTGCCAGCCCACACGCCCGGCAATCGCTTCTACGAGGATATCAAAAAGACCAACGCCGCTCTCGATCCGCTAAAACTCGATAACGATTCGAACGTGAAAGTTCTCGATCTCTGGTCCGACTTCACCAACGCAGATGGTACGATCAAAAAGGACCTTTTTACCCCGGATAACATCCATCTCTCACCCGCGGGCTATGCGGTGTATGCACAGCGATTAAAGCCGCTGTTAGAGGTGAAGTAGGTGACAACGAAAAAGAAATGGCTCACCTCAGCTCAGAAGTGCGCACTCTTGAACCCAGATCCGGGAATGGAAGATCGTTGAGTTGCGCTAGGGCTTGGTTTCACAAGGCTTCTTCGACTCGAAGCGGCTGTGTCTTGGGTGACACTGCCCGAGAGGCGAAAAGCCTTGTGAAATCAATGACGGATGCAAATCGGCAGTCAGCCATTTCTGAATCCAGGTTGAAGGCGGAATGATTCAGTCCCTGATCGAAAAGATATGTCACGCGTCAAAACAATCACTTTCTTCGCATTGATCGGCCCGGCTGTCGGAGCTGTGCCGTTCCTTATCACGATCCTCACTCTAGCTGCCTTCCATGGTGACGCCCAGGGAATCCTCATTGCGCTGGGTGCGTTGGTCGTGGCCTATACTTATGGTCTCATTCCAGCGGCGGTTTGCGGATTGCTGTTTTCATGGATCGTGGGCCGCCATCCGCATGTCGTCAATCGTGCTGCCTCCGTTGCGTGGGTGGGAGCTGTTGCTGGTTTTTTCTCGTCCCTGCCTCTGGCGGCTTGGGTTTTTCTCTTCACGGAGAAAGTCCTTGCTTACGATCACGCTCTTATGGCTCTGGCTTTCCTTGTCCCCAGCATTATTTCCGGGGCAGTCTGTGCGGTCTTGTGGAGTAAGCGGGCATCCACTCTGCCAAAGCATTCAAAGACGCGGAAAACCATGAACTCCACACCCGCGAACTGACGACAGCCAATCCATTTCAGTCCCTTTCGGCCTACATTCCTTTCTCCTTGCAATGGATGGGTGAAACTGGAAATCTCTTCACAATGACCAATTTTGACAGCGTATTATGGGGTTTTAACGCAGTGCTTCTAACTGGGGGACTGGTCGGTTACTTCAAAGCCGGGAGTCGGGTTTCGCTGCTTACGAGTTGCCTTATCGCGGCCGTTCTAGCGTTCGCCGCGTTGGGATTTTTTGGCGCAACCACTTCCCGCTCGGTCGCGAGATTCATTGTCGGATGTCTCTTTTGCCTATTTGGCTACCGCTGGTGGGTGACTGGAAAGTTCATGCGCGGTGGCCTCATGGCCTTGATCGCGCTTGCGACCAGCGGCCTGCTGGCGGGATTTGACGATCATTAAAACGGAAACTTTTATTTACGGTTTACCGGACATCGCATGGCTTCTCGATCTCTTCCCTTACCTTCTGCGACTTCGCTGGACTTTCCGCGCCTGAGACGCTTGATGGCACAAGCTTTCTCTCACTCATCCAAGATCCCAAAGCCGAAGGTAAACCAGGTGCCTTCTGCCAATGGGTTAATGGTCGCACCGTCCGCACCCAACGCCGGCGTCTCACTGAACGCCGCGACGATTCTGCTGAACTCTGCGACCACAGCAATGCCCCCGCCGAGTATCACAACCTCATTGGGTGCCCCGACTAAGCGCCATTGATCAAACGCCTGCATAGCATGTTGGACAAGGAGTTTGGGCCGATGGGAAAAGTGCCAATGGGTAAGGCGCGGTGAGTTGCTGCGCTTGTCGGCAACTAGGACAATTTAGAAAGAAAATGCGTTAAAAGCGGCGGGTTTGTCGAGATAACCTACGTTGTTACTCTCTATGTCTCCATTCGAAATTCATCTTCAACGTCGTTGCCTGTGTCTCTTGATGCCGCATGAAGAAGAGGGGCGCTCGCGGTTTGAAAGAGGCACGTCAAAACGCTGAGACAGTCATCGCCTGAATCAATCAATAGCAATCCTTACGATGAAATTAACGAGCTTACTCACTTACTTGTTCGTTGCTACGGCGGCCTTAGCCGCCCCCGTGGACTTTGTCCGCGATGTGCGCCCCATCTTCGAAAAGAACTGCTATGACTGCCACGGCGAAAAGAAGCAGAAAGGCGGCTTGCGTCTCGATATGAAGACGGCGGCGCTGAAGGGCGGTGACAATGAGGGGCCGAACATCATTCCTGGAAAAGCCAAGGAGAGTTCGCTCATTCATCTCATCACTTCGACCGATGAGGACGAGGTGATGCCACCCAAAGGCGAGCGACTTGCCGCAGCGCAGATCGCCACGCTCAGGGCATGGATCAATGAAGGTGCCATGTGGCCGGATGGCGTGGACGTGGTGAAGCTGAAGGACAAACGCGACCACTGGAGTTTCAAACCCATCAATGCGCCCACAGCTCGACCTACGATTGACTCCTTCATCGATACCAAACTCTTCGAACAAGGACTTCATCGTTCTCCGCCCGCTGATCCGGTTTCATGGTTGCGGCGAGTGACTTTCGATCTCACCGGTCTGCCGCCAGAGCTGGAGGATGTGGAGGCGTTTTTGAAGAAGCTTGACCACGCCGCTGTCGTGGAGCGGTTGCTCTCCTCTCCGCGTTATGGCGAACGCTGGGCGCAGCATTGGCTGGATGTCGTGCGTTTTGCGGACACGCATGGCTTTGAAGTGAATACGGAGCGCCCAAATGCGTGGCCGTATCGAGATTATGTCATTCGTGCCTTCAACAAGGACACGCCATACGACCGATTCATCAAGGAGCAGATTGTCGGTGATACCTTGGGTGAAGACGCCGCCACAGGATTCCTCGTCACCGCTTCGGTGCTGCTGCCTGGGCAGATCGGCAAAGATGAGCCGTCGAAGAGGCTCGCCCGCCAGGATTCGCTTGATGAGATGGTGAATAACATCGGACAAACCTTCCTCGGCCTCAGCATTGGCTGCGCACGCTGCCACGATCACAAGTTTGATCCGATCACCGCCAAGGATTACTACGCGATGCAAGCGTTCGTTGCGGGAGTCGAGTACGAGGATCGGGAACTCCGTACGCCGGAGGCAATCGCCGCTCGAGCGCGCGTGATTCAGATCAAAAATCAGGTAGCTGCACTCGACAAACAACTGTCGCGTTTTGTGCCATTGGCAAAGTCCGGCGTGAAACGTTCGATGATCAACGCCCGCGAGAATGTTGATCGTTTTGCGCCGATGACCACCAAGCGTGTGCGCTTTAGCATTCGTGAAACGAACAATCTCGAGCCCTGTATTGATGAACTCGAGGTCTTTAGCACCGCAGGCGAAAACATCGCACTCAACGCTGCTGTGACCGTGTCTGGTGAAAATGTGACTGCCGACCGCCACAAGATGCGCTTTGTGAACGACGGTAACTACGGCAACTCACGAAGCTGGATGTCGAACGAGACGGGCAAGGGCTGGGTGATGATCGAGTTCGAACAGGAGAATGAGATCGACCGCATTATCTGGGGTCGCGATCGCCAAGGGAAGTTTAAGGACAGACTCGCCACGAGCTACGTCATCGAAATCGCCGACGCCTCGGGCGCTTGGAAAATCGTTGCAGACTCCGATGACCGCGAGCGCTACGACGCGAGTAAGAGCCCTCAGCTTGGGTTTGTTACGAAAGGTCTTCTTCAAGACGAAGCCGCAGCAGCGGGGCAACTGCTCACTCAAAAGCGTGAGCTTGAAAGAGAAATAAGCAACCTTGATGCCGCGCAGAAAGTCTTCGCTGGCATCTTCCGCAAGCCCGACGAAATCCATCTGCTGAATCGCGGCGATCCCGAACAGCCGAAAGAGGAAGTCACACCTGCCGTGCTCAGCGCGCTTGGCAATGTGAAGCTGGACAAGCAAACGCCAGAGCAACAGCGGCGTGCCGTGCTTGCCGGCTGGATCGCCAGCCCACAGAACCCGCTCACGGCTCGTGTCATGGTGAATCGCATCTGGCAGGGCCACTTTGGGACCGGGCTGGTGCAGACGCCTAGCGACTTCGGCAACAACGGCATCAAGCCCACGCATCCAGAGCTGCTCGACTGGCTTGCGACAGAGTTTATTCGCTCAGGTTGGAGCGTGAAGCACATGCACCGGCTCATCGTGCTGAGTGAGACGTATCGGCAGAGGAGTGATGGAGAGTTGGAGTCATGGAGTGTTGGAAATGGCCAGCCAGCTTTCCACTACTCCACCACTCCAGCCCCCCACGAGATCGACTCCGATGTGCGCCTTCTCTGGCGCTTTCCCTCACGCCGTCTCGAGGCAGAAGCCATTCGTGACTCCATGCTCGCCATCAGCGGCCAGCTCAATCTGAAAATGTATGGCCGCGGTTATGACCTCTTTGACAAACGCGGTGGTCTCGCCGGCTTCAATCCTGTCGAGACCTCCACACCCGAGAATCAGCGCCGCATGATTTATGCGCACAAAGTCCGTCGTGAACCGGAGGCCGTCTTTGGAGCCTTTGATTGCCCCGATGCAGGTCAAAGCACCGCCTCTCGACGTGCCAGCACCACACCCATCCAGGCGCTGAATCTCTTCAACAGCCGTTTCACACTCGATCAATCCACAGCTTTTGCCGTCCGCGTGAAGAAGGAATCGGGCGACGACATCGCCCAACAAATCCAACGCGCCTATCAACTGGTTCTCACTCGCGAACCTACCGCCGAAGAGCAGAATGACGCTATGCCCATCATCAAAAAGCATGGTCTCACCGTGCTCTGTCGCGCACTCTTCAACAGCAACGAGTTCCTCTTCCAGCCATGAAGCACCACGCCGAACATCTCTCCATCACAGGCCGAGCCTTGCTTGATCGCCGCCAATTTCTATCGAATAGCGCCACTGCGCTCGGCTCCATCGCGCTGACAAATCTCCTTGGGCTCGATGGCTTACTCGCCGCAGAGAACCACGGCCCGCTCATCGATCCCGCTCGTCCCTATGCACCGAGGCAATCGCATTTTCCTGGGAAGGCGAAGAACGTCATCGTCATCTTTTGCGCCGGTGCAGTCAGTCAGTTGGAGACATGGGATTACAAGCCAGAACTGATCAAGTGGGACGGTAGACCCTTGCCAGGTGGGCCAGCTGTTACCTTCCAAGGTCCTGCAGGTAATCTCGCTCGGCCGCAGTATGAGTTCCGCCAGCGCGGTAAGACGGGCAAATGGGTGAGTGACATGATTCCGCATCTTGCGGAGTTGACTGACGACATCGCTTTCGTGCATTCGCTGACCAGCAAGTCGAACACCCATGGCCCAGCAGAGAACTTTCTCTCCACCGGCTTTGTGCTCGATGGTTTCCCTTCACTTGGCTCGTGGGTGACGTATGCGCTTGGCAGCGAGAGTCAGGAGTTGCCTTCGTATGTTGCCATTCCTGATCCGCGCGGCGTGCCGCAGAATGGCGCGAACAATTGGGGCCCTGGATTCCTCCCGGCCGCCTTCCAAGGCACCACAATGAGTTCGAAGAACCCAGTCCGACATCTCGCAGCCACAGGCGTCCCCAGGGATGCCGACCAAGCTGCGCGGTCCCTTTTACAAAAGATGAACGCACGCCATCTCGCCGCGCATCCGGGCGACAGCAAGCTCGCTGCCCGCATCGCCAGTTACGAGCTTGCGGCGCGCATGCAGTTGAGCGTTCCCGAAATCAACGACCTCAGCACCGAGCCCATGCATATCTTAAAAAGCTATGGGGCTGATGATACGCAAAACCCAGACAAAGCTGCCTTTGCTAAAAATTGTATCCTCGCGCGCCGCCTGATCGAAAAAGGCGTACGCTTTGTGCAACTCTTCAACGGAGCTTACGCCAGCGGTGGCAAGCTGAACTGGGACGGCCACAGCGCACTCAAGGAACAATACGACGTCCATAGCCGCATCCTCGACCAACCCGCCGCCGCCCTGATTCGCGACCTCAAACAACGCGGGCTACTGCAAGACACTTTAGTCGTCTGGTGCACCGAGTTTGGCCGCATGCCCTTCTTCCAAAAAGGTGCCAAAGGTCGCGACCACAATCCTGACGGCTTTACCTGCTGGATGACTGGTGCGGGTGTCAAGCCCGGGGTCAGTCATGGCGTCACCGATGATCTCGGGCAGAAGGCCATCGAACACATCCATCCGCTTTACCATTTTAACGCCACCATTCTGCACCTCCTCGGCCTGGATTTCGAAAAACTCAGCTTCGAGCACAATGGCATTCAACGACGCCTAACCAACGTCGAAGGGAAAGTGATCCGTGAGGTGTTGGCTTGAAGACTCAGCAATGAACGGAGTTATCTATATTTTCCTGCCTGTTTTTCGGTATGTCGAGAAAAGCGCGTTTCATGCGTAAGGATAAGGTTCGCACGTCTCATGCTTCGCCACTTCATTGCCTGCTTTCTTTCTACGTCATTGCTCGCGTCGCCTCCGGTGGCTTTTTTGGAGCAGCACTGCTACGACTGCCATGATGGGGAGACAAAGAAGGGCGATCTTGATTTGACCAGCTTGACTTTTGACGCGCAGCATCTGGACTTGCTTATTAAAGTCCACGATGCTGTCGAGCGGGGTGAGATGCCGCCGAAGAAGAAAAAGCAGCCATCGGAAGAGGACAGGGCGGCTTTTGTGAGTGGGATGGACGCGAAGTTGATGGCGCTGGCGAAGGTGGGCGAACAGGGGCGCATTCGGATGCGGCGGATGACGCGGGTGGAATTTCAAAACACGATGCAGGACCTGCTGGCGCTACCTCGGCTCGATGTGACCTCATTGCTGCCGATGGACGGTCGCGTGGCAGGCTATGACAAGATCGCCAGTGGATTGGACATTTCGCCCGCGCATCTCGCGGCGTATGAAGAGGCCGTGGAGAATGCGCTGGATGCGGCAATCGCCACGAGCAGTGCGCCGCCGCGAGTCTTCAAGAAGCGCATCTATCCAGCGGGCCTCTTTAAATTCACTGGCAATCTTGTGCAAGGGCAGTTCGTGCTGCTGAAGGATAAGCAACCTGACCCCGCCCTGCCGGTGCGAGGTGGCTATGAGGGCAAAGCAGGCCATGTAGGCGATGCGGGGCCAGATTTGGACGAACGGAAGAAGCGGATTGAAAGTGTGAAGAAATCAGAGAGTGCTGTCGGCTTGCTCAATCCGAATCTCGCGGGCTATGAAGCTGCGATGAATGTTTCGCCGATCTATGCTGGCATGTATCGCATGAAGTTATCGTTGTGGGGGTTTCAATGGAATCAGGGCAAACTTGAATCATGCCATGATCAAGCAGCTGTGCTGCGAGCGCATGAAGAGGGCAAGCAACAGGAAGGTGGGCGTTTGCTGCGGGCCTTCACCGCACCATCGATGAAGTCAAACGAGGCGGAGATCACCGAGTGGCTCGATGCACATGAAAGCATCGTTTTTGATCCCGTCTCGGTGCCGTGGACGGGCCTGCGCGTCGGCCAAGTTGCTGGCCGTGCGAAAAAGCATGTGGGGCCTGGTGTCGCGATTGATTGGTTTGAGATTGAGGGTCCGATCAACACCTCGTGGCCGCCGGAGAGTCACCAGCGTTTGTTTGGTGATCTCCCAATCGAACCAGTTCCGAAGGCTAGCAATGTGATCCCTCCGCAGCGTGATGAAGTGCGCAGCTTGGGTGGCTATGTGCCGAGCATGTATTTCGATCTCACGCCGCAGGAGCGAAAGCCACTTCTTGAAATGGTGCAATCGGAGCAGCCCGAGGCGGATGCTCGGAAGTTGCTGACGACATTTTTGCCGAAGGCGTTCCGTCGTGATATCACGCTTGACGAAATTGAGCCTTATGTGGCGCTGCTGCGATCGCGCATTGCGGCGAAAGATTGCTTTGAGGATGCAATGCGTCGTGTGTATGTCGCAGTGCTCACCTCGCCGGAGTTTCTTTTTCACTCAGTGGATGCGAAGGCGTTCACGCTCGCCTCGCGCCTATCCTATTGGCTCTGGAATGGCCCACCGGATGATGCCCTTCTAGCCAAGGCTCAAGATGGCTCACTGAACCGCTCCGAGGTGCTCCATACGGAAGTGGATCGTTTGCTCGCCGACAAGCGCAGCGAACGCTTCATTGAGGATTTCACGAATCAATGGCTTGAGCTCAGCCGACTCGACGAGACAACGCCCGATCCTCAGCTTTACCCTGAGTATCGGTTTCTGTTGCATGAAGGCATGGCTGCTGAGACGCGCGGTTTTTTGCGCGAACTCATCCGTAACGATCATCCCATCACCGCGCTGCTCAAGCCAGGATTTGCCATGCTCACGCAGCGTCTTGCCGAGCACTATGGCATCACTGGTGTGGCTGGAGTGAAGGTCCGCAAAGTGCCGCTGCCTGCCGACAGCCCACGTGGCGGGCTCCTTGGGCAAGCAGCCATTCACAAGCTTACCGCCAACGGCACTACGACATCTCCCGTGAAGCGTGGTGTTTGGGTCATGGATCGTCTATTCAATGATCCGGCCCCGCCACCGCCTCCGGGCATATCCGCGGTTGATCCGGATACGCGCGGTGCGACAACCGTTCGGGAGCAACTCGATAAGCACCGTAATAATGCTAACTGCGCTGCGTGCCACGCAAAGATTGACCCTGCAGGTTTTGCCCTCGAAGCCTTCGATCCCATCGGAGGCTTGCGTGATCGCTACCGCTCCAATGGCAAAGGCGATAAGCCACCCGAGCAGGGCAAGACTGCGTGGCGTGTGCAATACAAGCTTGGCCCGAAAGTGGATGCGAGTGGTGAACTTACCGATGGTCGCAAGTTCATTGGCCCGATGGAGCTTAATGCGCTTCTCGTGGCGGATCCCTCCAAGCTGGCACAGGCCTTTGTCGCCCATCTTACGCGTTATGCGACTGGGGCGGATGTTAGTTATGCAGATCGTGCTGAGATCCGCCGCATCGTCGAGAATGCTCAAGGCAGCCGCTTTGGTCTGCGATCGCTGATTCATGCTTTGACTAGCAGCCATCTCTTTCAATGAAAAATTCCATGATTAACCGTCGACACTTCCTCCGTGCTGCTGGTGCGTTGCTTGCACTGCCCTCCATCGGACGCGCAGCCGAGAAACTGCCTCCGAGGCGGTTGTTTGCCATCCATGTGCCACTGGGCATGATGCCGCAGTTCTTCTTTCCGAAGGCGGGGGAAGCCTCGAGCCCCTATCTCGACCTGATCGCTGCGCATCGAGCGCATTTCACTTCGTTTTACGGCGTATCGCATCCTGGTGTGGATGGCAATCATCACGCGGGACAGTGTTTTCTCACCGGGGCACCGCATCCGGGTCAGCCGACGTTTCGGAACTCCCTTTCGCTTGATCAACTCGTGGCAGAGAAGATAGGGCTCGACACGAGATTTCAATCGCTCGCTGTTTCAGTGCGCAAAGGCGAGCACTACTCGGACTCCATTGGCGTGTCACGTTCGGGCGTTGTTTTGCCCTCCGAAACCAGCGCCGAAAGGCTCTATCGGCGCTTATTTGTCGCGGGCACTCCTGAAGAGAAAGCTGCGACGATGCGGCGCATCGAAGCGGGAGGCAGTGTGCTCGATTTGATCCTTGATAAAACCAAACGACTCGAAAAAAGCACCGCACCGGAAGATCGCGCACGTCTGGATCAATACTTCCAAAGCGTGCGTGAACTCGAAGGGCGACTGCAGCGCAACATTGAGTGGGAAAACCGCCCAAAGCCGAAGGTGGATTACCCAGAGCCCAAGGACTTGGCCGATGCGAACGAGGTCATCGCTCGTTCGAAACTCATGTTTGATCTCATCAAGCTGGCCTTGCATACGGACAGCACGCGCGTCGTCACCTTGTCGCTCAGCACCTTCTCCGTAGTGCCGCATGTGCCCGGCGTGAAGAATGAAACTCACGGCCTTACGCATCACGGGAACGAGCCGGAAAAGATTGCTGAGTTACGGAAAATCGAGGAAGCGCAGTTGACCGTCTTTGGCGATCTTCTGAAGGCCTTTCGCGACGTCAACGAAACTGGCGGCTCATTGCTTGATCATACCCAAGTGCTTTATGGAAGCTGCCTTGGCAACGCCAACTCTCATAGCAATCAGAATCTCCCACTTATTCTCGCTGGTGGCCGATTTAAACATGGGAAAAATCTCTCTTTTGATTCGAATAATAACACCCCGATGGCCAATCTCTTTGTCACGATGCTACAAGGACTTGGCATCGAAGCTGGGAAATTTGCTAGCAGCACAGGATCAATCTCAGGCCTTGATTTGATTTAAAATGGCAATGGATTTTTTTGATTCAGCATCGTCGAAAACGGCTGCTGTGATGATCTTTTCATCACTGGTGCTACTCACATGTTTAGTTATGGTTCTACTAAGCCTAGATACAGGAATGGCTGACTGCCGATTTGCATCCGTCATTGATTCCACAAGGCTTTTCGCCTCTCGGGCAGTGTCACCCAAGACACAGCCGCTTCGAGTCGAAGAATCCTTGTGAAACCAAGCCCTGGCGCAACCCAACGATCTTCCATTCCCGGATCTAGGCTAAGGCTTTGTGCCGCTCACTTAGCCTCAAGTGGCAAGAAAAAGGATGGGGCTAAAACATCTGAAAATCGCAAGAAAACTCGATGAGTGTCGCGTTTACTCAACCTTCATAGATCTGACCATGAGAATCGCCTTCACCTCACTCTTCCTTACTCTCGCCATCCCTGCCTTGGCCGAAACCGTGCCTCTTTTTGATGGTAAAACGTTCACTGGATGGGAGGGTGATGTCGGTAGTGTCTGGCGCATTGAGGAGGGAGCCTTGGTTGCGGGATCGTTGGAAAAAAAGCAAGAGAAGAACAATTTTTTGGCAACGTTAAAACAATACGCCAACTTTGAGCTAACGCTGAAGTGGAAGCTCGAGGGCACTGAGGGTTTTGTGAATGGTGGCGTGCAGTTCCGCACGAAGCGCATCCCGAATCATCATGAGGTCTCCGGCTTTCAAGCCGATCTTGGCAAGGGTTACGATGGGGCTTTGTATGATGAAAGCCGCCGAAAAAAAATGATGGCTCAACCCACGCCTGAAGTTCTTACTAAAGCCCAGAAACCACTTGGCGAATGGAATGAGTATCGCATCCGCGCTCAAAGCACCCGAATTCAAATTTGGCTCAATGGGGTGCAGACGGTTGATTACACCGAAACTGAAGCTGGCATCGATACCTCTGGCATCATCGCTGTGCAGATTCACGGTGGCGCGACTTCGATTGTGCGCTACAAGGATCTCATGATCGAGGAACTCAAGTAGTATCGGCTTTCTAGCTAGAGTTCATTCATCCAACGTATAGCCCAGAAAGGCTATGGTAATGCCAAATCGCCTATGAAATTCGTCTTCACGATCCTCTTCCTTTGCTTCAATGTTTTCTCTCAGGCACAGCCTTTCGAGCTTAAGCCTCATGATGTGATTGCCCTTACGGGTGGCTCGAACATGGAACGCACGCGGTTCAATGGCTACCTGCAAACGAACCTCATCTCATCCAAGCCGGAGCTGAAGATCAAAGTGCGCAACTTTGGCTGGGAAGGTGACACCGTCTTCGAGCAGTGGCGGGACGGCGGCAATTATCAGAATCTCGATCCCAAACGTGCCCAAGCCGAGAAGCGCATCAGTGCTGAAACTGGCACTGATAGCTGGCGTCAGCAGCGCGATTGGAAACAGCAACTCAGTGAAGTTGGCGCAACGGTGGTGATTGCTCAGTTTGGTCAGATGGAATCGCTGAATGGCATGGAGAAACTGCCGCAGTTTATTGAAGCGTATGAGAGGCTGATCGCGGAGTTTGCAGATGAGGGAAGGCGGGTGGTGTTGGTCTCTCCGGTGCCGTTTGAGGGCAAACGAATTGCCTCTGAAACAGTTACAGCGGCTTACAAGAAAGCCATTCAGGAGCTTTCAACTAGGCTGTTATTGCCTTTCATTGATGTAGAAAAGAGCTTTCGCGTGCTGTCAGTTTTTCACAAGACTGAAGATGGCTTCCATCTGACTGACAAGGGTCATAGCGCACTGGCTAGGATTATTGCTTTAGGTCTTGGCATAAAGGACCCGCGGGACGACGAAACCATCCGCACCCAAGTCATCGAATTCGAACGTCTGTGGTTCGACTATTGGCGGCCCATGAATTGGGCCTTCCTTACTGGCGACCGCACCAACGTCCCCTACTCGAAGGATTGGAAAGACCCGTCAAAGCGCATCTTTCCTCAGGAAATGGAGGACTTTCGTCCGCTGCTGAAACAAGCCGAAGACAACATCTGGGCAGCTGTCGAAGGCAAAGCGGTGACGCCCGTCGGTGTCCGTTCATCGATCCCTGTCGAGCCGCCGACGGCGAAGCCTCAATCACCCGAAGAAGAGTTGGCGTCGTTTCAAATCATGGATGGTTTCGCGGTGAGTCTGTTTGCGAGTGAGGCTGATGGCATCGTGAAACCGATTCAGATGCGTTGGGATGAACGCGGTCGCTTGTGGGTGGCGTGTGCGTTGAGCTATCCTCAGATCAAACCGGGTGAGAAAGCCAACGACTATGTGCTTGTGTGCGAGGACACGGATGGCGATGGCAAAGCGGACAAGTTTCACAAATTCGTTGAGGGCCTGTTCATGCCTGCGGGAATCGAGCTTGGTGACGGTGGACTGTATGTGGCGCAGGGCACTGAACTGTTGCATTTTAAGGATACCGATGGCGATGATAAAGCAGATACAAAGCGCATCGTACTCGGCGGCTTTGGCACGGCTGACTCGCATCAGATGATCAATTGCATCAACTGGGGCTTCGGCGGCGAACTTTGGTTCACGCAGGGACATCACATTTATTCGCGTGTCGAGACTCCTTACGGCGTGGAGACGCTGAATCGTGCTGGTGTATGGCGTTATCGGCCGCGCACAGGGCATCTTGACCCTTTTTTCCAATGGTCCTCAGCTGGTGCCAACTGTTGGGGTGTTACGACCACGGAATATGGTCAGGCCTTTCATAAGAGCGGTGCGAACATCGGCAGCTGGTTTACCACTCCGGGCATGGTCCGCTCCGATCTTGCGGTGAATGCGCAGGCGCTGAATCTCTGCCTTGCGCCGATCAAGCAGGTCGGTCAGGAATTTCTGCACAGCAGCATGTTTCCAAACGAAATGCAGGGTCGGATTCTCATCGGTGGCTATTACGCCAATCTGTTGGAGTGGCATGAACTGAAGTGCGAAAACGGAATGTTCAGCAGCACGCGCCTGCCCAACATCATTGAGACCAAGAACAACGTCTTTCGTCCCGTCGAGGTGCGCATGGGTCCGGATGGCGGCATTTATGTCGCCGATTGGTATAACCCAATCATCGGCCATTATCAGGCGAGTTACCGCCACCCAGATCGTGACAAGCAGCACGGTCGCGTGTGGCGTGTGACCTGGAAAGCGGGTGAGAAGGTCAAGCCAGTCGAGCTAGCCAAGGCGAGCGTTGAGGAACTGCTGGAGCAGCTTGATTCCAAGGAACGCTGGTCTTGGTATCAGGCGAAGCGCTTGCTCATCGAGCGAGACACCAAGGAAGTGCTCACTGCACTCGAAACCTGGACACCGAAGCAAAACGACTATCGCAAACTTCAGGCGCTATCTCTTTATGAAGCCCATGAATCACCCAACGCAGTGCTTCTCAAACAACTGCTGCGCAACGCAGACGCACGCATTCGCGCCTATGCTACACGCACTCTTAGCACTTGGTCGCGTGATGGCCATCTTCCGAACGCATTGAAGCTGCTGGAGGCTCAAATGGCCGATGATGATGCTCTCGTGCGTTTGGAGGCCATCGTGGCGGCAAGTTACATCCCAGAGGCACGATCCGCGGTGATTGCGGCACGTGCGTTGGACAGGGAATTTAACGCCTACCACCTCCATGCACTCATTAAGACGCTGCATGTGCTCAATCCGTTCTGGTCGTCAAAGTTAGAGTTTGAAAAAGATGAGCATCTTATTTTCGCGCTTCAAAACAGTTGGGTGGAAAACAATCCTGATGATCTGAAAAACCTCAGCGGTGCTGCGGTAGCCTACAAACCGAATGCAAGTAGCCAGGTGGCCACCATCATGCGTGAGCAGGTGACCAAGCATGAAGGAAATGCCGAGCGTCAGGCGACTTGGCTCAAGGCTCTTGCTGCGGTAGCTAGCGCAAAGGATGTGCCGTTCATCTTTGAGCGCGGCAGCAAAAACGCCGCTGTTTTGGCCGCGCTGAGAACCTCTGCACCCGCCAATGCGACGGAACTGCTGACGCCACTCTTTGATTCTAAAGTACCCGCAATTCGCAATCAAGGTCTGCGGCTCGCGGGAGCCTGGAAGGTCAACTCATTTGCAGATCGTATCCGCAAGCTAGCTTTGGAGGAAAACATGCCGCAGGCATTCGATGCGCTCATCAGTCTCAAGCCAGATGAAGTCGTCGCCCGCACGTTGAAAAGCCTTCAAGCCGCCGAAAACGCCAAGCCAATGCTCGCCGCACTTGTTTCACAAAGCGAAGGTCATGCGGCACTGATGCGTGCTTTGCAGAAGCCTGAGACACTTTCTATCTCAGCGGCTAAGGTAGCACTTCAAGCTCTCAATGGAATCGGTAAGAATGACGCCAAGCTCTCGCCACTTCTCATGAAACTAGCTGGCATCAACTCAGCGCTGCCAGCCTACACCAAGGAATACATCGCTAACATCGTCAAAGGCGCGAACACCTTTGGTAATGCTGCTGAGGGCAAAAAGATCTACGAAGCTGCCGGTTGCATCGCCTGTCACATCCCTGGGGCTGCGCAGAGTAAAATCGGACCTGACTTAAGTGCTATCTCTCGTGGATTACCCATTGACATGATTGTCACCGAGATCGTATGGCCTGCACTCAACGTCAAAGAAGGCTTCGAAGCAGCCACCATCACCATGAAGGACGGCACGGTCATCACTGGTTTCAAACAGACCGATACTGCCGATACGCTAACTGTCCGTGATCTTACAGGAGCCATCAAGCCGATCAAAAAAACCGATACTCAAAAGATTCAGACCGGTGGCACATTGATGCCTGACGGTCTCACAGCCACGATGAACGAGCAGCAGCTCGCTCATCTGGTGAAGTATCTCAGTGAGCTTGGGAAGTGAGCAGCGCTGATGAAAATGACGAATGACGAAGAACCCAATGACGAAAATGGCGCGCTTATCAGACTGGAGTGGTTATTCAAGGCAGCTTTAGACATTCGGCCTTAGACATTATTTCGTCATTCGGATTGATGCATTCGTCATGGAGTAGATGCCTCTGTGGCGGCCCAGGTTACTTCGACTGCAAGCCCACCGTGTTTACGGCGATCACACGATACTCGTGCTTCTTCCCTGATTCGGCCTTGGTGTCGGTGAAAGTCATCTTCACTAGCGGATTGGTTGGCGTATCGCTGTATTGCAGACCCTGGAAGATTGGTCGGCCAAAGGGGTTGATTGGCTTTTCGGGAAGGGTGGCGATCTGCTGGCCGTCACGCATGATGATAAATCGGTCGATACCACTTTCTAGATCGGCATTCGCTTCCCAGGCGAGTTCAGTGCCCTTGATTTCGACGTTCGTCGGAGCAGGTGGCGGCGTGCTATCTGCCACCGCGCTGTTTTTAACATACTGCATCCAAGCCTTGGCCATGGCTTCATTGGGTAGCCAGATAGCTTTGGTTTTGTCTCCAGAAAAGGTCGCAGCAGCTGTGGCTTCTTTGCCAAGCAATGGGGCCAGCCAGACGTTATCGGAGGATATTGATCTGAGTGGAGCTTCGACCTGTTCTGGGAGTCGGGCATTGAGGCAGGCATCTAGCCATGGGATGGCAAGGTAACGTTGATTGCCGCATTCGTGAGCCGTCAGAGGATCGACCGCGACTCCGATAAGTCCACCTTTAGCGCGGACGGCGGTGAAGAACGCTTCATTCGCAGGCCAGACTCCAGCGAAGCGGCCGTCTTTCACCGTGACGCCTTCCTTGGTGCCTGGATTGCACATCATGGGGACGCCCAGAGCAGCTTCAGGAATGGTGTGTGTCTTGATGGTGGCGCGGTCGGGGTTTGCTTCCAGTAAAGGCACGCCAGAGCGCAACCAGACTGCTGCGACACGTTCAGGATGCAGCAGTGTCATGCCACCAGCCCAATGTCCGCCACCGCTGTGGCCCCAGAGCGCCCATGGCACCTTCGGTAGTTCTGGATGACCGCATTTGCCCCCCAAATCGACGAGGCATTTTTGAAACGCTGCATCAGAGCCATTGCGTGGATCACACCACATCTGGCATTCTGCTTTGTCTGGCTGCTCATAGGAGGGAGCCAGCAGTGCACAATCGTGCTTTTTGGCGAGTGCTTGCCAATGCAGATCGTAAGCCCCTGTGAGTCCAGATTTGCAGGATCCCTCACCGCAGCCATGTTGATGCACAATGACGCCGCGCAGCGTCTTCAGCCCCTGGGGAACCCAGATTGTGTAATTGACCGGATAAACCAATTCTCCAGGTTTTGTGGAGGCTTCGTAGCGCACGCGATAATACGGAGGTTCTGCAGGAGGGAATACATCGTAGGGAGCTTTTTGGGCAACCAAGGCAGGGGCCAGAATGAAAAAAAGAAGAGCAATAAAACGCATGGTGGAACCATGAAACGTGGCAACAACAGGGTTTTAATCAGGACTTTGTGGCAATAGGGTTCCTCATGCAAACGAGCTTGCACAGCGCCCTGTCGCTTCTACCATCAGAGCCCCCTTTTATACTCAACAATGGAACAACCTCTCCCTAGACAACGCTGGGTCAGCGATAGCGAGCCTGAACTCGGACTCGGTGTCGTCATGAAGGCCGAATTTGGCCGACTTGAAATTTTCTTCCCCGCTGCTGGGGAGCACCGCCAATACGCCTTAAAATCCGCGCCTTTGCGCCGGGTGCATTTCATCGCTGGTGATTCAATCAAAACCCACGATGGCAAAACCTTGGATGTGGAGAGCGTGCAAGAGCGCAATGGCATTCTCTTTTATCTCGGCGGCGAACGTGAGGTGAGTGAAGCTGAGCTTTCCGATACGATCAGTTTCAGCAAGCCTGAGGATCGGCTCATGGCTGTGCAGATTGATGAACTACGCACCTTTGATTTGCGCGTCGAGGCGTTGAAACGCCGTGCTGAAATCCGCCAATCGCCCGTTCGTGGCTTCATGGGTGGACGAGTGGATCTGCTGCCTCATCAAATGTATATTGCTAGTGAGGTCGCTAGCCGACTGGTGCCTCGCGTGCTGTTGGCGGATGAGGTGGGTCTCGGAAAAACTATTGAGGCCAGTCTCATCTTGCATCGACTGCACCTCACAGGTCGTGCTGAACGAGTTCTCGTGCTGGTTCCAGATGCATTGGTGCATCAGTGGTTCGTGGAGCTGTATCGCCGATTTCACCTAACCTTTTCCATTTATGATGAGGTGCGTTGTGATGTGTTGGAGACTGAGGAAGAGGGGGTGAACCCTTTCCTAGAAAGTCAGCTCGTCATCTGCAGCACCAGCTTCCTAGCCAGCTCCAGCTCACGTGCCAAGCAGGCTCTTGAGGCAGGCTGGGATCTACTTGTCGTCGATGAGGCGCATCATCTTGAATGGAGTACTGCCGCAGTGAGTGCCGCCTACACTCTCGTCGAGACACTCACGGCTAAAATCCCTGGACTGCTTCTGCTCACCGCTACGCCGCAGCAACTCGGCCCTGAAGGCCACTTTGCCCGCCTGCGCCTGCTAGATGCGAATCGCTACGCTGACTTGGCGCAGTTCATGGCTGAGTCAGAGCACTATGAAGAAGTGGCCAGTGCGGTGAATCGTGTGCTGTCTGGCAAGAGTCTGACAGCTGCTGATCAGAAGCTCTTTGCTAAAAAGTCACCTCATGTGCAGGAGCACCTCGCTGCAATGAAAGCAGGCACAGAAGGAGCTCGCGAAAAGCTCGTCATGGCCCTGCTTGATGAGTTTGGTACTGGTCGTGTCATGTTTCGTAATACCCGCGCCGCACTGACTGGATTCCCTGAGCGTCAGGCTCTGCTGGCGCCACTGAAGGCTGGAGAAGATTTTTTAGAAACCAAGGTCAAATGGTTGGCCGCCTTACTGAAAAAACTCGGGGAAGAAAAAGTCTTGCTCATTTGCCGCACCCGGAAGTTGGCTGAAGAAGTCCACGAGCGCCTGCTGCGTGAGGTGAATGTCACAGCGTCTCTTTTTCATGAAGGTCTGACTCTGATGCAGCGGGATCGCCAAGCTGCATTCTTTGCGGATGAGGAGGGGGCGCGCATCCTGCTTTGTTCAGAGATCGGCAGTGAGGGACGGAACTTCCAGTTCGCGCACAACCTCGTGCTCTTTGATCTTCCGCCTGACCCAGAACTCCTTGAGCAGCGCATCGGGCGACTGGACCGCATTGGCCAGACCTCTACCATTTACATCCATGTGCCCTTTGTGAAAGGCACAGAGGAGGAGGTGTTGGCCCGCTGGTATCATGACGGCCTGAACGCGATCGAAAAAAACCTGCACGGCGCCACCGAGATTGCTGAAGGCTTGAAGGAGTCATTGACTCCGTTATTGGAGAAGTATGAGGCCAAAAAGCTCACTGCTTTTCTCAAGAAAACGCAGGAACTTCGCAAACAGGTCACAGAAAAACTTGAGCGTGGTCATGACCGCTTGCTGGAGCTGAACTCTTGCAAACCTGAACGCGCCGAAGCCGTCATCCAGGCCATCCGGACTCAGGAGTCCGATGCCAATTTTGAAGAATTCTTCATCAAGCTCGTCGATCATTTCGGCCTGCATGTCGAGGAGCATGGGAATCGCAGTTATGTGCTCATGCCGGCCCATCTGACCACCGATAAATTTCCAGCACTGCCAGACGAGGGCTTATTGGCCACCTTCGACCGAACCCGCGCGCTATCGCGTGAAAACATGGCTTTTCTCACCGCTGATCATCCCATGGTGCGTGGTGCTCTGGATCTGATGTTGGGCAGTGAGAGTGGTAATAGCAGCTTTGGGATGTGGCGTGGCGCAGGTAGTGAAGGTCTGCTTTTAGAGACGCATTTTGTCGTCGAATGCATCGCGCCTGCAGCCCTTCATGTGGACCGATTCCTGACTGCAGCACCTTTGCGGATCGTCGTCGATCATGCGAACAAAGACCGTCGAGAAGATGCTGTATTTGCTGCGGCCAAGATTGAAAAAGGCAATCCCGTGAAGCTGCTGGAAAAGCCTGCGGTGAAAAGGAAGCTCTTTCCGGACATGATGTCTGCCTCGCGTAAGCTAGCAGAGGCCTCGATGCAGCAGCTCATCGTCCGTGCGACTGAGGAAATGCGCCAGCAATTGCAAAATGAGATCAATCCTTTGGAAGACCTGCGCCAGCTCAACGATCACGTTCGCCCTGAAGAGATCGAAGGCATGAAGTCCCAAATGACTGCCTTAGAAGAAGCCCTTGGCAGCTCTCGCCTCCGGTTGGATGCCGTGCGGCTTGTGCTTCAGGTCGCGTGAAGATGCCCCAATATCACCAACGAACAGATTTCGGCTTTCCCTTTGTCCTGCTTTTGTGCCATCGGTGAAGTCATATTTTTATTCTCACTATGCAGATCATTTCCGGAACCGTTGTCGCTGAAAAAGTCCTTGAAGAATGCCGTCGTGATATCGCTGCTCTGGCGGCGTTGGGCAAACGGCCTGGGCTGGCGGTGGTCCTAGTCGGTGATGATCCTGCTTCTAGGGCCTATGTCCGCTCTAAGGATAAAAAATGTCGCGATCTGGGGCTGCACTCGGTGAAGCTCGAGCTGCCTGTAACGACGACACAGGCGGAGTTGTTGGCACATGTGGAGGCGCTTAATCAAGATCCGTCGATTCACGGCATCCTAGTTCAGAGCCCGCCTCCGCCGCATATTGATGAGGCGGCCATCGTCCGTGCCATTGATCCGGCTAAGGATGTTGACGGCTTTCACCCAGTGAATGTGGCTAAGCTTGCGCTAGAAGATCCGACAGGTTTCGTTCCATGCACGCCCCTGGGTTGTCAGCGTCTTTTGATCGAAGCGGGAATCGAGACAAAAGGGGCCAATGCGGTGGTCGTGGGTCGTAGCATGATCGTAGGCAAGCCGATGGCGCTTTTACTCATGGCCAAAGGTCTAGGCGGTGACGCAACGGTGACGGTGGCCCACTCACGCACGCGTGATCTGCCAGCGATCACACGGCAGGCGGACATCATCATCGCGGCGATTGGACGTCCGCATTTTATCACGGCGGAGCATGTCAAAGAGGGGGCGGTCGTGATTGATGTTGGGATCAACCGCATCGAGGCGCCTGAGACCGAGAAAGGCTACAAACTGGTCGGGGATGCGGCCTATGATGAGGTGGCACCGAAATGCCGTGCTATCACACCTGTGCCTGGTGGCGTGGGGCCGATGACGATTGCCATGCTTATGGCCAACACGATCAAAGCCTGCCAGCAGGCCTGATTCAGGATGGATGCCGCGGCCGCCTCCCGACTCTGCACGGCCTGCGGGCTCTGTTGCAGTGGGGTGTTGTTTGAGATTGTGAAATTGCAGCCGGAGGACTCGATCCGCGATCTGGAGAAGCTAGGCATGCAGATCAATCGGAAGAAGACAGAGCCCTATTTTAAGCAGCCCTGCCGTTTTTTAGATGACTGTACCTGCACGATTTATCAGCATCGACCGACCCGTTGCTGCCGCTTTGAGTGTTTTCAGCTGAAGTTGCTGGCTGCTGGTGAGATCGATGAAGCAAAGGCACAATCCAAGATAGACGAGGCACGCAGACGAGTAGCCGGCATCCAGTCACGGCTAGAAAAAGCGGGTGATACGCGAACGGAGGATTCTCTCACCGAACGTGTCGAAAGAGCCCTCAGTAGTTTGCCTGATGAATCCATGAAGGCAGAGATGCGGGCACTGAAGATTTATCTCGAACGTCACTTCCGCACTTTAGCTTTATCTACCCATTGCGAATCATGATGGAAACGCCATGCTCTGTTTATGAAAACGAGGATGTTTGAATTTCGTCTACCTCAGACACAGGGATTACCTAGAGTCTTGGTCTTGGGATTGCTGCTCCTTTTGGCTGCCGTCGTGATCTCTTTGGTGATCATGGTCGGAGTGGCCGTGGCCGTGGTCGGTCTATCCATTTCTGCGATCGCAGCTCTCTGGTATGCGGTGCGTCGCGGCCTGAATCTGGCTGAAGCTAAGCCCACGCAGAAATCTGTCGAAGCGCCTACCGTTTGGTCATCGGATCAGGTTCATGATATCGAAGTCGAAATCTTACCGATCGAAGAATTAAGCAAGCCTTAATAATTGGGTGCTAGCTTAGCTCCACCTCTGCCTTGCACCCGGCGCTTGGCTCGTTTTGATGGGAATTGCCATGCCTATTGCTCCTGCTTTTGCTTCTCGTCACATCGGTCCTTCGGAGTCAGAAATATCGGGCATGCTGAAGTCGCTTGGTTTGTCCAGTCTGGAAGAGTTGGCGGATCAAGTGGTGCCTGAAGAGATTCGACTGCGTGGCGATCTCAGTTTGCCCGAACCTATGACTGAGGAACAGGCCCTGAAGCGGTTGCGACAGCTAATGGATCGTAACAAGGTGCTGCGTTCCTTCATCGGTCTTGGCTATCATGACACCTTTACGCCACCCGTGATTCAACGGAATATCCTAGAGAATCCAGGCTGGTACACGGCCTACACACCTTATCAGCCCGAGATTAGCCAGGGGCGGCTAGAGGCGCTGATCAATTTTCAAACCATGATCTGTGAGCTGACAGGTCTAGATGTCTCGAACGCCTCCTTACTGGATGAAGGTAGTGCTTGTTCCGAAGCTCTCACGCTGGCTGCTGCGCAGGTTAGTGGGTCTAAGCGCGTGTTTGTTTCGCATCGATGTCATCCGCAGACCATTGCTGTGGTGAAAACCCGATTGCAGGCTCTGGGACTCTCTGTTGTCGTCGGCGATACGTTTGGCTGGTTACAACAGGCGGGAACTGATGGCTATGCGGCGGTTTTGGTGCAGTATCCCGATACACTGGGCGTGATCCACGACTACTCAGAACTGGCCAAGGAGGTGCATGCGGCTGGTGCATTACTCGTCGTTGCTGCGGATCTTTTGGCGCTGACTTTGCTGAAAGCGCCAGGCGAGTTTGGCGCTGACATTTGTGTGGGTAATAGTCAGCGGTTCGGCGTGCCATTTGGCTTTGGTGGTCCTCACGCAGCTTTCATGGCCGTCAGAGATTCACTCAAAAGGAGGATGCCTGGCCGTCTTATCGGTGTCTCCAAAGATGCTGAGGGAAACCCTGCCTACAGGCTGTCCCTGCAGACGCGTGAGCAGCATATCCGCCGTGAAAAAGCTACCAGCAACATTTGTACTGCTCAGGTGCTGCTTGCTGTCATGGCTAGCATGTATGCTGTTTATCATGGACCTGAGGGACTCAAGAAGATAGCAATTCGAGTGCATGGTGCTGCCGTTTGGTTGGCACGGGAGCTCATTTGGGCTGGGCTAGATGTGGTAAGTGATGATTTTTTCGATACACTCACTGTGACAGTCCATAACTCTGATGATGTTCTGCGGTCGGCACTGCTTTTTGGCATGAATCTCCGTCGTGTGGATGACACGCATGTTGGGATTGCTTTGGATGAACGTATTACCAATGAAGAATTGCTGAATTTGACCGCTGCTTTAGGTGTCAAAAAAGCGCGTTATGTTCCTGATTTAAATGATGAGGTCGAGCCCCATTTTTCTGGCTTGTATCAGCGTGAGTCTGCTTTCTTGACACATCAGGTCTTCAATCGATACCATTCCGAGACGGAGATGATGCGATACCTGCATCGTTTGGAGGCCAAAGACATCGCATTGAATCGTAGCATGATCCCGCTGGGTTCCTGCACGATGAAGCTAAATGCTGCTGCCGAAATGATGCCTTTGAACTGGCCGGAAGTGAATGGTATCCACCCCTTTGCTCCAGCGGATCAGACCGAAGGTTACCGAGCAATGTTTGCCGAGTTGGAAACATGGCTGGCAGAATGCACAGGATTTGATGCCGTATCCCTTCAACCCAATGCAGGGTCCCAAGGTGAATACGCTGGGTTATTAGCGATTAAGCGCTTTCACGAAGCCCGTGGCGAAGGTCACCGCAATGTTTGTCTGATTCCAACTAGCGCTCACGGCACCAATCCTGCCAGTGCCGTCATGTGTGCTTTTCAAGTCGTGGCCGTAGCTTGCGATGATCAGGGTAATATCTCTGTCGACGACTTGAAGTCCAAGCTTGAGGCCCATGTGGGTAAAGTCGCTGCCCTCATGGTCACCTATCCGTCCACGCATGGGGTCTTTGAAGAAAGCATCAGTGATATTTGCCAACTTGTTCATGAACATGGTGGTCAGGTTTACATGGATGGTGCCAATATGAACGCCCAAGTTGGCCTTACCTCGCCCGGTAAAATCGGCGCGGATGTGTGCCATTTGAACCTTCATAAAACCTTCTGTATCCCACACGGCGGTGGTGGCCCCGGTGTCGGTCCCATTGGAGTCGTGGCCCATTTGAAGCCCTATCTGCCCGGACATATTTCCTGGACAGGAAAGGCTGAGGGAGCCGTCTGTTCCGCGCCTTGGGGTAGTGCCAGCATTTGTACCATTTCCTGGATGTATGTGGCCATGATGGGCCCCCAGCTCGCTGCAGCTACGAAAGTTGCGATTCTTGGTGCCAACTACATCGCTAAAAAGCTCGAGAGCTGTTTCCCAACTCTTTACAAAGGTAAGAACGGCTATGTCGCGCACGAATGCATCCTCGACTTCCGTCACTTCCATCAGATCACCGTCGAGGACGTGGCTAAGCGTCTCATGGACTTTGGTTTTCATGCTCCGACAATGAGCTGGCCAGTCGCTGGCACTCTCATGATCGAGCCTACAGAAAGCGAAAGTCAGGCTGAAATGGATCGCTTTTGTGAAGCCATGAAGTGCATCCACCAGGAGATTCTAGGTGTCGAAGGCGGAACTTTCCACGCCACTGACAACACCCTTAAGCGCGCCCCACACACGGCTGCCTTTGTGACCAAGTCAGAGTGGCCCCATGCCTACACTCGTGAAGTCGCCGCTTATCCACTGAACTGGGTACGAGAGTCCAAGTTTTGGCCCCCAGTGGCGCGTGTAGACAATGTCTATGGCGACCGTCATTTAATCTGCTCCTGCATCAGTGTGGAGGATGCTGCTCAAGGGTAACCTCTGAAACATCTGCGAAACTGGTCCGGACGTAGGACAGATCAATGTTTAGCCGTTCCCTGCGCTGCAGGAGCTGCGCCACCGGTGTTCGAGGGTGCATACTTAGCAACGAGGAAGGCCCCGCCGACAGCGAGGATGCATCCGGCAATGAAGGGCAAAGGAAGGGCCTTGAGTCCGCCTTCGGGGGGATGGATGATCATGGCGGTGATCGTGTTGATCACCGGGGCACCAGCAAACACGATGGGCATAACAGCCGCAGCGGCAGCGCCTTTATAAATAGGAGCTGCAGCACCTAGGGCAAGGACAAGGGTCAATGCACCAAGGGCACCCGCAGTGCCGGCGATCAGGCTCCAAGAAATGCCTGTGTTACTGAAAGTTAAGTTGGAACCCCGAGCCTTCAACACCAAGGCTGATACGACACCAATCAAGGCGTAGGCGATGCAGACAAACAGGAAAGCTTTGAGACCTGCATGCGGAGTCTCTGGGCCCATTGGCATGAAGCCACGCCCCTTGTGAAGAAGAACGCCATAAACGCCCCAGGAGAGCACAGTAAGAAGGGCAAAAGTAAGCCAGGTCATATTGGATTTGGTAGGTGGAGGATTCACTTCAGTAGAGAACGTCAGAGATCGTTGATTTGGTCAGATAAAATCAATGCCCCGCGTTTTTTAGGGCTCAGTTTCTGTGGCTGCTTCTGCTTCAGCCTTGGTCATGCGGCGGAAGTTTAGCTGCTGAACGCGGCGCAGATCAGCCTTAGTGGTGGTAATTTCATAGCCTTTAACGGTGACTTTTTCACCGACTTTCGGCAAGTGGCCCAAGAGATGTGTGACGTAACCGCCAATGGTGGTGACCTCATCACTCTCGATCTCTAGACCTGCATGTTCGACCAGTTCATAGAGATTGAGCGTGCCTTCGACATTGAATTCGTCATCGCTCACGCGGCGAAACTCACTGGATTCATGATCGAACTCATCTTGAATGACCCCGACAATTTCTTCCAAAACGTTGTCAAGGGTGACGACGCCGACAGCACCACCGTATTCATCCACGGCTAGGGCCAGATGGGCGTGCTTATCCAGGAAAAAACGCAGTAATTTATCAATGGGCATCATTTCTGGCACCATGGGGATGTCACGGCGGATGGTTCGCAAATCAGGCTTTGGCTTACCCACGAGAGCGATGAGATCCTTGATGTGAATCATGCCTAGGCTGTGATCCAGATGGCCTTCGACGAGTGGATAACGGGTATGTTTAGCGTCGATGGCTGCCTTAAGATTAGCCTCAAAGGAATCATCTGCATCCAATGAAACGACTTGATTGCGTGGCGTCATCACGTCCCGGACACAGCGATCATTGAGGGCCAGAGCATTCAAGAGAATGTCCTTCTCGGTTTCGGTTACCTCCTTGGATTTTTGGCTTTCTGCCACAATGTGGCGGAGTTCTTCTTCGGAATGCGCTAGCTCACTTTCAGAGACAGGCTCAATTCGAAAAAGGAAGCGCAGGCAGAAATTCGTGCTGGTATTGAGAATGAAGATGGCCGGCCTCAGAACAACATAAAAAAGATGCAGTGGACGAGCGATGAATAGTGCGGTGGCGAGAGACTTGCGAATGGCCAGGACCTTGGGTGTCTGCTCGCCAAGAACGACGTGGAGATACGTGACGACGGCATAGGCAATGCCGATGGATGTCCAGCGGATGGTGGTTTCATTCACCACACCAAGCTTAAACATCAGTGGCTGGACCACGACTGCGACAAAAGGCTCACCAAAAATACCCAAGGCAATGCTGGTGAGCGTAATGCCCAGTTGACCAGCGGAAAGATAGGCATCGAGATTTCTCGTGACGTGTTGGGCAAATTTGGCACCGCTGACGCCATCTTCGATCGCTGCCTGAAGTTGACTGTCGCGGACTTTAACAATGGCAAATTCGGCTGCGACAAAAAAGGCGTTCAGGAGAACGATTAGGAGAACGATGACGGCCTGCCAGAAAAACTCATTCGGCGTAAAACTCCACTCGTGGACGAGTTCGGAAGTTGCGTTGGCTAAGAGAAGAGTCATGAATAAAGCGTATTGACGCGATCACAGTTTCTCGTAGTTCCCATCACAACGTTTTTCCAAGATGGTGAAGCCCGCCTTTTTCGCATCAGAGATGGACAAAGGTTTGGTTAACTTGGGCATATTGAAGCTTGAAAGGAGCTTCTTAACCGGCTTTTTGCAAAGCGGACAATGCGTGAGTGGAGCTCTATCCATGGGGCGCCTCAAATCGAAACCACGCCGACAAGACGGACAACCATCTTCAGGGTTTTCAGCAAGGTAAGAGTATGTGGGCATAGATTTTTGGTGTCCATGCCTCCCCAAGGAACAAATCCGGGAAGACATTTCCCGGACGAGGAGAGCAGGTATTACCAGCTCGACTTGGTGACTCCGGGGATGAGGCCGGCGCTAGCCATTTCACGGAACGTGAGTCGTGACATCGCGAAGCGGCGCATGAAGGCGCGACGGCGACCGGACACGCGGCAGCGGTTCGTGAGACGCGTAGGGCTGGCGTCACGGGGCAGAAGGGAGAGGCCGACGTAGTCGCCTTTTGCCTTCAGCTCAGCACGGAGCTTTGCGTATTTTTCAACAGTTTTAGTTTTGCGTTTCTGACGCTCGAGCCAACAAGTTTTTGCCATAGGGATGGCGAAGGTGCCTGCTTCCCTTCTTTTTGCAACGAGAAATTTCTACTAGCGGTCAGACTCTTTTTCGGTTACTCCGAACACCTTATGATCGCCGGAATGCTTATCGCTGCCTTTTTCCTTCTGCTTGGTGTGGTTGTTTTCGCCATTTTGCAGAAAGCTTGACATACTTTTGTCTCGGTCGAGATAGGGCGTAGTTTCACTTAATCTTCCCCGTCCGAACGGGAGATTCCTGTGTAGAGTTCAGGGAAACGTCGTTCGAGTGACTTGGGCGTCACGTGGCCAATGAGTTGGGCAGCACTCCAGTCAGCCAATCCCCAATAGGTCGTTGGTAGTGCCATGATGACAGCTGTGCAGGTTGGCATTTTAGCGATGTGCTCGCGGGCAAGTAGGCGTTCAGCAAACTCGTGCAGCCCTGGATTATGGGCGAACAGAAAGGCATGTCTCCAGCTTTCGTCAAAACCGCGCACGACTTCTAGAATCTGGGCTGGTTCGGCTAAGTAGAGTCTGGATTCCAGCAGGAGAGACTCTGTGGGCATGCCCAGAACCTCGCGCATAATCTGAGCTGTTCCAAGCGCACGCAAGGCCGTGCTGCTGATGAGGCGATCTGGCTTTGGCAACAGGGCCTGAGATTCGCCACCTCCTAAATAGGCTTTGTGCAGAAAGCTTGCTACAGCAGGTGCTGCTCGATGTCCACGCTCATTGAGGGCACGATCATGATCCGCAAGGCTGGGCTGGTCCCAACTTGATTTGGCGTGACGGATAATGGTAAGATACTTCATCTGGGATGAGCGGTCGCGTTTCTCGCACGCTGATCTGTGGGTGTCAATGCAGGAGCTTCATAGATATCTTGCCTCTTTGTGAATTAAATGATCCCTTCGACCTTGCTCGAAGTAGTATCTGATTCTAGATTCTATGACAAACAATGATCCTTTGTCTCGAATCCTCTCTACTTGGTGGTTATCTTTCAAATGAAGTGCCTGGTCTGGTGACTGGCAGGCTTCATTTGGCGGGTGTGAACCAACCGATGCGGGTAGAGTTGGTAGGCAATTTCATGCGTGATATCGCGGGCTGTCGAGTGGATTTTCATAACCCACTGCCCAATGGTGATCTGGATGATGTGGCTTGGCTGACACAGACGCAGTCAGGGTTTACAGGTGTCATGACAGCATCTAATCGTGTGGCCAAATTGCCGCGTCGAAAGCGCCCGATGAATCAACTAATGACTGATCCTGAGGGGCTTAAGAATTTACTTTTCTTCGAGTGGTTCAATCAGCAAGGCCAACGAATTCTCATCCAATCCTGGCATCTTCATCTGCGTGTCAGTGCGCCGCGCTGGCAGCTCAGTGGTGATGAGGAGGCAATGCAACTGCGTCAAGCGCGTGCGCGCCGGAAGCACTTTTTACTGAGTGAGCGTAGTTCTCCGGAAGATGGCGCATCAGCTTTGCATGCACCCGGAATGGCAGATCCTTTCGAGCCATCGGAGGTCACTGGTAATCCTTTTTTAAATCTGGAAGAACCGCAAAAAAAGCCGTCGAGAAAAGAAGAAGGTCTCAAAGAGGGGGCGCCAAATCCCATGAAACGCTCCGCGGCCTTGGCTCAGGAGTTGCGTCGTTTTGAGCGCCTTCTCGCCCTTACCAGCGAAGTGAGGAACCGACCTGCTGTCGTCAGATTGCTATCTACGGTGGCTGATTTGGCATCTCATTTGATCCATGTTTTACGTCAGTTTTCTGAAGAGAACCGTTCTGGCTGGCATTATCTTGTCGTGGATTTAGAGCAGTCGCTGCCTCTGTTCAGCGCTGCGCTGAATGCAACAGACAAACTTATGCAGCACGCCACACCAGGCACTGACCAGCAGTGGCTGGGAAACGTACAGACGAGCTTGCTAAATATCGAGTTGCGGATGCGGGAACTGCTCACGCATTTGAGGTAGGGGTGTTCGTGACTGATGATTTGGTATTGTCTGTCGAAGAACCTTATTGAAAGGTTTGAGGTCTCTCCAAACTGAGCCAATGAGGAGGACATGATTGTGGCATTAGGCTCTGGCATGGTATAGAGCAGCGCAGTGATTCATGCTAAGCTTCCCAGAAAATCCCCATCGAGGCGGGTGCAATGATTTTCTTTTCGATGGATTATCGCTTCTTGATTCTGCTGTTTCGATTTTAATTGATAATATTCCGGCAAATTAGCAGACTGATGGAGCATCTATGTTGAATGACCGACTCAGACCGCGAGCAACATGACCAATTTCTCCGCTTTTTTATGCGGCATGAGGAGTCTTTGCGTGTGTTTTTGCGCTCTTTGCTGTTCACGCATGATGAGCAGCGTGAGGTAATGCAGGAGGTGGCTGTGGTGCTCTGGCGGAAATTTGATGTGGGCATGGACAGCCAGTCTTTTTGTCGCTGGGCTTTTGGTGTTGCTCGCATGGAAGCATTGGCATTCAGGCGGGATCGCGCTCGGGATAGACATACATTTGGCGATGAGGTCTTTGAATTGCTTTCGCAGACTGTGGTGAATCATTCGAGCTCGCTCGAAGCAGAACGACGAGCTCTGGATCTCTGTCTAAAAAAGCTTCCAGAAGACCAGCGGCAAATCATACAGAATGCCTATGCTCCCGGCGTGAAAATCGACCAACTTGCGAACCGAATGGGCCGCACGGCAATGGCTCTTTACAAGACACTTCATCGCATTCGCTTAATGCTCATGGACTGCACACGGCGGGTGATTGCTACCGAAGAATATTGATGAAAACAAACGATTCACATTTTGAATTGATCCGCCGCTGTTGTGATGGTGGTGCCTCCTCGCAGGATCTTGCTCAACTCGAAGTCAGCCTTTGCAAAGATGTTGAATTTCGCGAGGCCTATGTGCGCTATGTGAATCTCGATGTCGCACTAAGTAATTGGGCCCAATTAGATCCCATGTCTAAGGCTCTTCAAAAGGCTCCTCAGCGGCTGATCTGGCGTCCAATAACGGCTGCTGCAGCGGGTCTTGTGTTCGGGATGTTTTGCACGTCGATGGTGTTTGGGTTTGTCGCCCAGCGAGCGGGTGCGGTGAACAGCGTGCCGCTAAGTGTTTTCGATGGCGGTCTTGAGGATGAGAAGCAGATACTCAAAGACGGGCTGCCTGTCCTCGCGGGGCAGTGGGGCATGGATGCGGCAAGTATCGTGCCAGCCGAGGGGCAGGTGCGCCCTTTGCAGGGTAAAAGTATGATGCGGCTGGAACCGATTCCGCACGAGAAACCGGTGAAGAACCACACATCGCGTGTTTATCAGGTGCTCGATCTAAATTCGCAGCCCTTGGCCATGGTAAACGGTGAGGCAGAGGCCGAGATCACCGCTTCGTTTTGCGCCGCGAAAAGCGATTTCAGTTCGCGCTACCTGATCCGTGCTATCGCGCTGGATGAAGAGCCGGAAGTGGCCATCAAGAACTTTTGGTCGAAGGTGGAAAGCGATGAAGTGGTCTCTGAATCGCAGCGCTTTGACAGTGTGCCTGAAGATGTTGGCTGGCAGACATTCTCCATGAAACTGCGCCTGCCACCGGAATCGAAGACGCTAGTGCTGATCTTTGGCGCTGTGCCGCCGGTGGACGCTACGCTGCCAGCTTTGGTTCACTACCTTGATAAGGTTCAGGTGACGTTGTGCACTAACCGATCTCTCCCATGACCATGCAAACCTCCCCTCCCTCTACATCCAACCGCCGCTTCTTCTTGCGTGCCACAGGCATCAGCATGGCACTACCATTGTTCGAATCACTCGGCGGACGTGTTTTCGGTCAAAACGCGGCTGTGGATTCTCTCGCGGGTAAGGTTGTGAATGCCGAGCGCCCGTTGCGGATGGTTTGCATTGGCAACTTACTCGGCTTTTATCCACCTGCGTTCTTTCCGACGAAAGCGGGCGCGGCTTATGAGCTGCCCGAGTCCATCGAAGCGCTTAAAGCGCACCAGAGCGATTTTACGCTCTACTCGGGGCTCGATCACGGCATCAAAGGCGGCCACTTTGCCATGAGTTCGTTCCTCAGTGGGGTGAAGACATCGGATGCGAAAGGCATGCCTGAGGGCAATATCACCGTGGATCAGCGTGCGGCGGAAACTCTGGGCGGAGCCACAAGATTTCCATCGCTTACGCTGGGGTCGGAGAGTGGCATTCATGGCGGCTGTCTGATGTCTTGGACCCGCAGTGGAACTCGCGTTCCGCCGATCACCAAGCCGCGTGAGCTGTTCCAGAAGTTGTTCATCAATGAAGATGCGTCAAGCCGCGCTGCGTCGATGGATCGACTTGATGTGAAGGGATCAATCCTCGATGCCGTGACTGGCGATGCGAAATCGCTCCAGCGTCATCTGGGCCAGAGGGACAAAGAGAAGCTCGATGAGTATTTTACATCTGTCCGCGATGTGGAAAAGCAGATCGAACTGCGCCGCAAGTGGGCCAGCGTGCCCAAACCTGAACCAAAGATGAAGGAACCAAAGAACACGGACTTCGTCTCTGACCTGCCAGTGATGTATGACCTCATTGCGCTTGCCTTACAGACGGATTCCACTCGCATCGCCACTCTTGAGATCGGTGGTGACTTTGAGGCTTCCGCCTTCGGTTTGAGCGGGGGCTATCACGGCTTATCACACCACGGCCAGCGGCCAGATGCCATCAAAGGACTCATCAAAATGGAGCGCTACCAAGTGGAGCAGTTTGCGCGGTTCCTGGCCAAGCTCAAGTCCATTGAAGACGGCGCAGGCACGCTGCTGGACCATTCCATGGTGCTGTTTGGCAGTGGTATGGGAAATGCGAATACACATACGAATAACAATCTCCCCATCATCCTCGCTGGCGGATGCTTCAAGCACGGTGAGCACAAGACTTATCCTGCTAAGGGGCCGAGTCGCCAGATGCTCTGCAATCTCTATCTCTCCATGCTCCAGCGCTTCGGCGCGGAAGTGGACACCTTTGGCACCAGCAATGGCACACTCACTGGCCTCGCTTGAGGTTTTAGCACAAAGTCTCATGCTTCGCTCCTCGTTTTTACTCACTGGACTGCTGCTCGTATTTGAAGTCCAATTGCTTCACGCTGCTGCTGAAACTCCAAAGATTCATCATTTCCTCAGCACCTACTGCAACGATTGTCACGGTGCTGAACGGCAAAAGGGAGATCGCCGTTTTGACCAACTCAAACTGCCCGTGAGTAAGGTGGACACATTGATCGAGATCAAAGACATCGTTGATCAGATCAACCTCGGTGAAATGCCGCCGAAGAAGTCAAAGCAGCCATCTTCCGAAGAACAAAAGGCCTTCATCGAACAAATCACCGCCGTTCTCAGTCAAGGTCGCCAAGCACTTGCAAGCACTGGCGGCAGCACCGTTTTGCGCCGACTGAATCGCTATGAATACCGCCACACCATTAGCGATCTCTTTTCTCTGAACCTGGCGGCATTGGATCTGACAACGAAGTTCCCGCGGGATCAATCCGCCGACCACATGGAGAACATCGGCGATGTGCTGCAAACCTCCGGCTACCTGCTTGACCAGTATCTCGATGCCGCGGATGCAGTGGTGGAGAAGGCCTTTGCTCAGCACAAGCCAGTGAAAGAGCAGGCCTGGCACTTCACCAAGAACTTCAGGTCCGATCTCAAGCGGAAGGAAAAGGATTACAACAACGCGCATCTGCTCGTCGAAGAGTGCATGGACTCCGACAAACACACCGCTGGGTTTGGCGTGATCGAAGACTTCATCGATGGCGTGCCTGCGGACGGCTTTTACGAGGTCCAGGTCCTCGTTAAAGCCATGAACCGAGAGCATCCTTATGATCCCAAATGGTTCGGCACCGATCCGCGTGAGCCTTTTCGCCTCGGCATCGTGCCAGGCGATGCCAAAGTTGGTCCGCTTGATCTGCCGCAGCCTCAGCAGCCAATGCTTGCGGAGGTCGCACTCGACGACGCTGAGGCCAAGTGGATCACGATGAAGATCTGGCTCGATGCTGGCCACACGCCTCGCTTTGTCTTCCCGAACGGCCCCGAGGATGCCCGCGGCACCTGGTTCAGAATCGCGGACCAGCACAAAGACCTCTGGGATCAGTTCATAGACGAGGACGACAAGCAAAAAGGCAAGCTCGGCATCGTCGCAGCACGCCAAATCACGCTACACGTTCACAAGCACCCGCACATCCGCATCGACGAAGTGAAGATTCGCGGCCCCATCGCCGAAACATGGCCTCCAGCATCCCAAATGGCCGTTTTGGGAAAACAAGCCTTTGAGCCGGAAAAAATGAGCGAACGGCTCCAAGCCTTCGCTGACTGCGCTTACCGCCGAAAAGCCACGGAAGACGAAATGAAGCGTCTCATGGCCGTGGCGGAGCAACGCATTCAACAGGGGCATTCGCCGCTGGAAGGCTTTAAAGCGGCTCTGAAGGCCGTGCTTTGCTCGCCTGGTTTTGTTTATCTTTCCCAGGAGACTCAAGAAGGCTCGAACAAACTCTCCAGTCGCGCACTCGCCTCAAGATTGTCCTATTTCCTCTGGTCCACGATGCCGGATGCGGAGCTCATGAGCCAGGACCTTACCAAGCCAGAGGCGCTGCTGTCGCAACTACGCCGCATGCTCCTAGACAAACGCTCTGATGCCTTCGTGGCCGGATTCCTCGATAGCTGGCTAAACCTTCGCAACCTGGGCGGCATGCCGCCGGATCGCGGCGAGTTTGAGGAATACTACTCCAAGGGCTTTCAAGAAGCCTTCAAGACGGAGACGCGAATGTTCATGCGCGACCTCATCGACCGCGATGCCAGCCTCGTGAACTTCCTCGACAGCGATTACAGCTTCCTCAATCAGCCGCTTGCTACGCATTACGAGCTTGGTGAACTCGGCGATCCCTCCAAGGCGCACGAGTTCCGCAAAGTCAGTTTCAAGACCGACAAGCGCGGCGGCCTTCTGGGCATGGGTTCCGTGCTCACCATTACCGCAAACGGCATCGAGACCTCGCCGGTGACTCGTGGCGTGTTTTTGCTCGAAAACATTCTCGGAACACCGCCACCGCCGCCGCCTGATGACGTGCCCGCCATTAATCCTGATGTGCGCGGGGCCCAATCCATCCGCGAACTGCTCAGCAAACATCGCGAGTCGCCGAACTGCTACGGCTGCCATCAAAAGATCGACCCGCTCGGCTTTGCTCTCGAAAACTTCGATGCCATCGGCAACTGGCGGCCCCGCATCGGCAAAACAAAGATCGACCCCATTGGAGAACTGCCCAGCGGCGAGAAATTCGAGGACGTTGCCGGTCTAAAAAAGATCCTCGTCCAGCGCAAAGACCTCTTCGCTCGCATGTTAATCGACCGCCTGCTCACCTACGCCTGCGGCCGCCGCATGGAAGCCCTCGACGAAGCCACCATTGAGCGAATCGTCGCCGATTTACCGAAGAAACAATACGGCCTCCGCTCACTCATTGAAGCCGTGGTGAACAGTGAGCCTTTTCTGAGCCGCTGACCGGTTGCCGATTTTTTCCAAACCGATGAAAACAGCCCGCCGCCGCATCCTCAAAGCTCTGCCATTCATGGTTTGGCAACGTCAGTTCCTTCACGGAGCAGAAGCCCAAGCTCCGTGCCTCGGCCAAGGCACCATCTGTGGTGAAGTCACTCAGTCCAGCGCCCTGCTGCAAACTCGGCTGACGAGCGCCACGGAACTCGATGCCGCTGGTGACCTCCCTGGAGCAAGCGGAGTGGCTTGTTTTGAGTGGGGTACGCAGGCAGATTTTGGTGAGGCTCAGCGCACCGCGTTTCAGACCGCGAGTGATGCTAAGGACTTCATTCTCCGTGCTGAAATCACCACGCTCAAACCAAGCACGGTTTATTACTACCGCGCTATCTTTGGCAGCACCGAGGCAAGTGCCAAGCCCGGCCCTGAGTGTTCGTTCAAGACGTTGCCAAGCGGTGAGGCCAACGCGCCGGTGAATTTCATCGTGGGCAGTTGTATGAACTACAACAAATTCATGCTCGGCAAGAAAGGCAAGGCTAGCGGCCCCGAGACCGCCACGGAGGAAGACAAGCGCCTCGGCTTTCCTTCCTTTGCGTCTATGCTAAAACTGCGACCGGACTTCTTCATCGGCACGGGTGACATCGTCTATTACGACCACCCGCTGCGTGTGGCCAAAACCGTGCCGCAACTGCGCCAGTGCTGGCATGAGCAGTTTCGCCTTCCGCGCATGATCGAGTTCTTCCGCTGCGTTCCGACCTATTGGTCGAAGGACGATCATGACTTCCGCTACAATGAGTCGGACAATACCACGGACGTTCTTCCACTATCAAAAACCGGCATTGACACATTCCGCGAGCAGTTGCCTGTCCCCACGCCCAGCTACCGAACCCTTCGAGCGGGCAAGAACCTGCAAATCTGGCTAACCGAAGGCCGTGACTATCGCTCGCCCAATGAAATGGCCGATGGTCCGGAAAAATCACTCTGGGGTGCAGAGCAGCGCGAGTGGCTCAAGAAAACACTCAAGGCCAGCGATGCGAAATGGAAGATCATCATCTCTCCTACACCGATGGTCGGCCCCGACGACAAAAAGAAGATCGACAACCACGCCGACGTCAGGGGCTTCCGTCACGAAGCCGATGCCTTCTTTGACTGGCTGAAGAAAAACAAGATCGACAACCTCATACTCATCTGCGGTGACCGTCATTGGCAATACCACAGCATCCATCCCTCCGGCATCGAAGAGTTCGCCTGCGGTGCCTTGAACGATGAAAATTCCCGCATGGGAGTCGCTCCCGGTGCCAAGAACGGTTCTGATCCCGAAGCTCTCATCAAACAGCCCTATACCTCTGCCAGCCCTCAAGGTGGCTTCCTTCAGATCATTGCTGCCGCTGAGCAGCTCACGCTCGAGCATTTCGACTCTCGCGGTAACTCTCTGAATCGCGTCACTCGCTAACGTCCGCCTCACGATGAACTTAACTCGCCGAAAACTCCTCCAAGCCACGCCTCTTCTCTTCGTTCGCACCTCCGGCATCGCCGCAGACGCATCTCAGCCATTTGGCGAAGAGTTCCCAAATCTCGAATCTCTCACCACGGGCGAGTGGTGGACAAAAGGAACGTTGGCTGCAGCATCCAACAACAAACCGAAAAGCAAAGGCAAGGCCAAAGGAGGCCAACCGCCTGCGCCTTCAATGGATGTGCCGCGTGATGAGGTCGTCTGCTTCGCCCAATACACGCAGCAGAAAGGCGTGCTGAAGATGAATGCCCAACTCTTCCCCCTGAAACCGGGCGAGGAGCGTGTGGCCCGGTTGGAAGTGAAACATGAGTGCGAAGATTGGAAGGAGATCGCCATAGCGGACGTGCATTATCCGGGATGGGATGCCCAGTTCCGTGTGGAAGGCTGGGATGGCTCGAAGAACGTGCCTTACCGCGTGCGCCATGGCGAGAAGGCGATGTTTGAAGGCATCATTCGCCGCGATCCGGTTGAGAAAAGTGAGATCGTGATCGCCAACATGAGCTGCAACTCCAGCCGCACGATTGGACCGCGCACGGAGATCATCGACAACCTCCGCGTTCAAGACCCCGACGTGCTCTTTTTCGGTGGCGATCAGACTTATCGCCACACTGAGCATACTGCCGGTTGGATCGAGTTCGGTCTCCAGTTCCGCGACATCATTCGCGATCGCCCCTGCGTGTGCATTCCCGATGATCACGATGTCGGACATGGCAATCTTTGGGGCGAGAGCGGCAAGCAATCCAGCATTGAGGGTGATGCCGACGGCGGTTTTCGTTATCCCGTGGCCTATGTGAATCAAGTGCAGCGTCAGCAGTCGTGGCACCTGCCGGACCCCGTTGATCCGGGCGACGTGGATCGCGATGTGAAAGTCTATTTCACACGCATGATCGTCAGCGGCGTTGATTTTGCCATCTTGGAAGACCGGAAGTTCAAGAGTGGTCCCGCTGGCAAAATCCCGCAGATGGGACCGCGTCCCGACCATATCAACGATCCCTCGTATGACCCTAAGAGCATCGATTTGCCTGGTTTGGAGCTGTTAGGCAAACGCCAGGAAAAGTTTCTCCGCGACTGGAGCCAGGACTACAGCGGCGGTGCAGAGATGAAGTGTGTTCTGTCCGCCACCGCCTTCTGCGGAGCCGTGCACATGCATGGTGGTGTGGATAAGCGCCTGCTCGCCGATCTCGACTGCAACGGCTGGCCGCAGACGGGTCGCAATCGTGCGCTGGTTGAGATCCGCCGCGCCTGGGCTCCGCATCTCTGCGGTGACCAGCATCTCGCCGTTGTCGTGCAGCATGGCATCGAGCAGTTCCGTGATGGCCCGTTCAGTTTTACCAGTCCAGCACTCGTGAATACGATTTACGGCCGCTGGTGGCATCCGCTCGATGAGAAGGCCGGCCCCAATTCCGTGCCGAACAGCCTGCTACCGTGGACGGGCGATTTCAAAGATGGCCTCGGCAATCAAATCTCGATGCTCGCCTATGCGAACCCTGAGGACATTCAGGATGAGAAAAAGCGAGCTGATGGCTACGGACTCATCCGTTTCGACAAGAAGACCCGCAAGATCACCTTCGAGTGCTGGCCCCGTTTTGCCAAAGTAGCCGATGGCAATCAGGCCCAGTTCCCCGGCTGGCCCATCAACATCACTCAGGCCTCCAACGATGGCCGCAAAGTTCATGCCGAACTGCCCGAAGTGAAACTCGATGGCGTCACCAAACCCGTCGTCCAAGTCATCGCTGAGTCCACGGGTGAGATTCTTTACACCGTGCGCTCGCAAACCGAGTCCTTCAAACCGCGTGTCTATGCTCCGGGTAAATACACCGTCAAAGCCGGAAAAGACAAGCCGGACACCGTGGTGAGCAGCGGTCTTGAGGTCATGTGATTTCGGGCAGCTGACGGATGTGACTTATTCTTCCAACAATCAACGCAGCTACGACTTATGAAAACAATACTCTTCCTCGCCACCCTCTGGCTGTCGTCAGCAGTGTTCGCTGAGACAAGCCCTAACAAGCCTGACCAACCCACCAAACCCTACAATGTCTTGTTCATCGCCGTTGACGACCTGAACGACTGGATCGGATGTTTTGGCGGCAACTCGCAAGCGATAACGCCTAATCTTGACCGGCTGGCCAAAGAGCAGGCCATGGTGATGAACAAGGCCTATTGCGCGTCCACGGTCTGTTGCCCGAGCCGCTCAGCGATCCTGACCGGCAAACGCCCCTCCACGACGGGCATTTACGGCAATACGCAAGACCTGAAGAAAGCCCCCAAAGCCAAGGATGTTGTCACCCTTCCTCAATACTTTGCCAAGAACGGCTATCACACGCTTTCCACGGGAAAGATCTTCCACAAACATCCAACGTCTGAGGGGATGGATGAGGGCCAATGGGCGTTCCAAGAGTTCGCTGAAGGCGGAGGTGGCAACAAAGGCATGCTCTGGGAGGAATCTCCTTCATCCGTTTTAGGCATGAAAGCCGAAGAAAAGGGCCAGGAGAAAGGTGAGGAAAAGGAAGTGGCGCGGTGGGGAGCCTGCAAGGCACCGGTCGAAGAGACCAAGGATTATGTCGCCTGCCAATGGGCGTCCGATCAGCTCAAGCGCGATTTCGACGGCAAGCCGTTCTTCATGGCCCTGGGCATTTCCAAACCGCATTTGCCGTGGATCGTTCCACAGCAGTTTTTTGACCTCTATCCGCTGGAGCAGATCAAACCTGTCGAAATCTTCCGCGACGATCTCAACGATATCGTAGACGCGAATGGAAAACGCCTTTTCAAGTCTTCAATTGGCTCGTTTGACGCAATCGACAAAGCCAACATGCACAAGCAAGCGCAACGCGCCTACCTGGCAAACATCAGCTACGTTGACCACTGCCTAGGTGTGCTGTTCGATGCGTTGAAGAAGAGCCAATATGCCAACAACACTGTGCTCATGCTGTGGGGCGATCACGGCTGGCATCTGGGCGAGAAGACGAAATACGGAAAAACCGATCTGTGGGAAGAGTCTGACCGTGTGCCCTTCATGGTCCGCGTGCCCGGCATGACTCCCGCTGACGTCCAATGTGATGGAGTCGTCAACCTGCTCGATATGTATCCCACGTTGGTGGAATTGTGCGGCCTTCCGCCCAATGCCGAGAACGAAGGACGTAGCTTTGTGCCCTTGCTGAAGGATCCGAAGATGGAGTGGAATCATCCCACCCTGACCACCTACCAATTTAGCAACCATTCCCTCACCGATGGCCGTTACCGCTACACCTGGTATGGCGGCAAAGCTAACGGCGCCGAGGAACTCTACGATCACCACACTGATCCGCTGGAACACAGGAATGTGGCTGCGAATCCCGAATCCAAGGAAATCATGGCCAAGTTCAAAGCACTCCTGCCGACGCACAACGAGCCTGATGCACCCACCAACAAGGATGACAAAAAAGCCATGCGCAAAGCAGGCAAGAAAAAGGGTGCCGAATAGTCAGACCCGCGGGAACTCGCTAAGCCAAGACAGAGAAATTTACCGACCATCGCTTTCAAACCAAACTCATCACCCCATCCATCCAATAAACATGAACATTAAATCCATCCTCATCACACTCATCATTCTCTCTGGATCCTTGGCGCACGCCGATAAGGACACACTCGTGCCACCGGAAGTTCAGAAGCTCGCTGAAAACCTCGTTGCTGCTCTCAAGAGTGGAGACGATGCCGCGCTCCTAGCCTGCTGGCACACACCTGAGGCTCGGGCCAAGATAAACGTAGCCGAAGAAGCCGCCGAGGCCGCTGCGAAAGGCAAAACCCTATCGCCAGAAGACCTGGCCGAAGAGGGCGAGGACGAAGTCGAGGACTGCACGGAGGAGAATGAAGACACCACTGAGCGAGCCGCTCGGTTGCGCGCGTTTCTCACCAAAAACTTCGGTGAACTCTCCGCGCTCACGCTGCAATCCGTGGACCTCGACGTGGACGAGGATGCACCTTCTGAGCAGCCTGCCTACGAAGACTTTGATTTCGTTCTCCGCACCGCTGACGGCACCATGATCACCATTGATGTGGATGATCTCATCAAGGTCGAAGGCGTCTGGAAGTTCACAGGCCGCCTTGACGACGATATCAACATTAAGTTGCCAGAGAAGAACTGAAAACATCTCAATTCCAATATCAAGCCGTTGAACCCATGAGCACATCCAACCCAACCACCTCCTGCAACGACGACTGGTCAAAGAACGTCCTCTTCTTTGAATACGGTACAGCTGCCAACCCTCGCATGCCCAAGATCGGCATCGATGTGTTTCCGCCGTCGATGCACCAGATCGCTAAGAGCACGGTCATCCCTCTTCAGCTCGATCAGAAGCTCGAAACCAACTATCCCGCCACCGGCCCCAATCTCCTGGCGAACTTCATCCACATCGCGGCAGGTGAATCGCTGTCCACGATGACCCACGCCAGCAGTCAGGTGTTTTATGTCATTCGCGGTGCGGGCTTTAGTGTTATCGACGGGAGCAAGCTGGAGTGGAAAACTGGAGACTTCTTCGCGATCCCATCCACCGGCGAGATCAAGCATCACGCCAGCGAGGACACCGCTTTCTACTGGGTCAATGATCAGCCGCTCTTAGACTTCCTCGGCGTTCAGCCAACGAAGCCACGTTTTCGCCCGCTGTATTTTTCGCATGAGCAACTCACCTCCGAGTTGGAGAAAGTGCGTCAGGCCAACGAGGGCAAGGACAAGAACCGCAACGGCATTCTTCTGGCCAATCCAGACTGTCCACAGACCAAGACGCTGACTCATTCCATGTGGTCGCTCTACAATCTGCTGCCTGCTCGCAGCAAACAGAAGGCGCATCGGCACAACTCCATCGCCATGGATTTTGCCGTCAAAGCCACCGAAGGCGTCTATACCAACATCGGCCCAGATCTCGACCAGGACGGCAACATCATCAACCCCATCCGCGCCAACTGGGTAGCCGGCGGCGCTTTCGTCACACCACCCGGCTGGTGGCACTCTCATCACAATGAGAGCGACGAAGACGCCATCGTCCTGCCCGTTCAAGATGCCGGACTGCAAACCTATATGCAGACCCTCGATATCCAGTTTGCTCGTGGATACTGACCTCTTCGAATAGCGTCATCATGCGTTCCGCTCTAATTCTCGCCGCAATCTTGTTAGGTTCCCAGTTCTGCCTCGTGCTTGCGGCTGACGGGCTGCACGTCTATCCGCCTGTTCCAGGTCTTGATGCATCGGCCCATTATCAAGTTCGCATCCGCAAGATTGACGATGGTGCAAAATGGCAGAGCGCCTTTGCATGGCAGACGGAGTGCAAAAAGGAGGAGGGCTACTTCGAATCGCTTGAGGGTTGGACTCATGCCTACGTGAACTTTGAAACTTCCGAGGCCGTCGAGATCGTGATTTCCCGTGTGAATGGAAAGCCCATTCGTAGCGCCGCAGTGCATCCGAACCAAAAAGCCTCCGCATGCTCAATCAAAGACGGCAAAGCGCTCGTGAAACTCGACAAGCAGTGCCTCGTCGCAGTGGACATCGATGGCCAGATGGATGCTCAGGACACTGGCAAAGGATACAAAGGGCCGCCGCTTCACACGATCTCGCTTTTTGCCAATCCGCCGCTTGCCGGCAAGCCCAGCCCAGAAGGACCTGGTGTGCGCACGGTGAAACCCGGTGAGAAAGCACCTGCGGATGGCGATTGGAAGACGCTCTACTTTTTGCCTGGAGTGCACGACATTGGTGCGGGGTTTCCAGTGAGTGCCAACCGTCAGTATTACATCCCAGGGGACGCGATGGTCTATGGATCGTTCCACAATGCTGAGTGGGGAAACGGCCATGACATTCGCTTTTTCGGTCACGGCACTTTGTCCGGCGCACGACTGAAGCATTCCAAGGCATTGCCGAAGCTGCTTTTCGGAAACAGCAAGGTCAGCCGCAAACCCATCGAGGTCTTCGGAGCCAAAGACACGCACGTCGAAGGGCTCACCGTCGCCGATTCGGCCTCGCATTCGATCATGCTGATCAACGGCTACAGCGAAGGGCATCCCAACAAGGTCCAGTGGTCCAAAATCTTCACCTGGCGTGGCAATGGCGACGGCATCAATCCCTTTGGCAACACGCTCATCGAAGACTGCTTCATCCGCACGCAGGACGACTCGCTCTATGTGAATGGCCTCGGCATCCGCCGCGTGGTGTTGTGGAATGATGCCAATGGCTCCTCTTTCGTCCTCAGTGCACTACCGGAAGACCGGGAGCGCAAACTCATCGTGGAAGACTGCGACGTGATCTATTCCCGAGCCAGCTGGCATCATTGGAGCGGCGGTCGCGTCTTCAACATGCGCGGTAAAGGCGAGGAACCGACCGGCGCAGGCGTCATCTTCCGCAACATCAGCATCTCCGATCCGCGTCCCACGCTCCAGCAGTTCTTCATCTGCATGACCGTGCCCGAGCCGTATGGCGATGACAAACGCGGAGCAGGCGACCTCTCCGGCATCCTCTTTCAAAACATCTCCATCACCGCCCCCAGCGTCATCGATGAACCCCAACTCCTCTGGGGACAAAAGAATGCCCGCATCCGTGATCTGACCTTCCAGAACCTAACCCTCGGCGGCAAACCCGTGACCACGGCCGACTTCTTCAAAACCAACGAGTTCGTCGAAGGGCTGAACTTCCGCTGAGGATGGGGCTCTCTTCGTAAAGTGGCACATCCAGCTCAACTGAATCTCCAACCATGAACCTCACGGCACTTCTTACTCTCTCTCGCTTTCGGGCTGACCGCCCATGCCGAGACCGTTGCCTTGTTCTTGCAGCGGAACCAATCCTTTCCCGACTGGCTCACCTACCACAAGACAATTCCTCAGCACGACCCCGACCTCGGAGGCAAACGCACCCCGAGCCAATAAACCCCTCATCAACCCTATCACAAACTGTCCATGCTCACCGACCTCACTCCTGAAAAACGATTCCTTCGCGGACCAGTCTTCCTCTTCCTGGCGCTCGGATTTATCACCATGCACCTCGGCGTTATGCCCGCTGGCATCATCGGCGCGGCTTGTCTACTGCTGCCGCTGGCATTCATCGTCGAGCCATTGGGAGATCGCATCCCGATCCTCAAAAACTACCTGGGCGGCGCTCCGCTATTGCTCATTTTCTTCGGGGCAGCCCTCGTGCATTTCCAAGTGCTCACGCCGCAGGTGACTGAGTCGTTTAGCGGATTTATGAAGGAATCCGGCAGCAACTTCCTGGACTTCTTCATTTGCAGTTTGATCACAGGCGCCATCTTTGGCATCCCCGCCAAACTGCTGCTCCAGGCTGGCCTACGCTATGCCGCTCCTGTGATTGGCGGCGTGGTCGTCAGTTGTGCTCTCCTAGCTCTGGTGGGCATTGTATCCGGTGAGGGTTGGGAAAAACTGGTGCTGAACATCGGATTTCCCATTCTCGGTGGCGGTATCGGTGCTGGAGCCGTGCCCATGTCGAAAGTCGTGAACGGCATCACTGGCCAGGACATCAAGCAGATCATGTCCATCTTCGTGCCAGCGGTGGTGCTGGGGAATGTGTTCTCCATCATCGCCGCAGCGCTCCTCCACCGCCTCGGCCAGCGGTTCCCGAAGTTGAGTGGCAATGGCAATCTCATGGGTGACCAAACCCTGATGCAGGCCGAGCCAAACATCGACTTTTCAGCCGGCAACCTCGTCATCGGTGCCGCAGTGGCCTGTGGCTTTTATGCGTTCGGAAAGATTGTGAATCAGTTTGCTCCGGGCGTGCATAACCTCGGCTGGATGGTCCTCGCGGTGGCCGTGAGCAATATCTCCGGCCTTATCCCTGACTACATTCTCAGTGCTTGCTACTCGTGGTTCAAATTTGTCGCGAAAGCCTTCGTAGGCATCGTGCTTCTTTCCATCGGTATCGTCTTTACCGACTTGGGCGAGATCGCCGCCTCGATCACTCCGCACTACGTCTTCATGTGCGCCACGGTGGTGTTCGGAGCCGTGCTTGGCGCAGGCTTTGTCGGACGCTTGGTAGGCTTTCATTTCATCGAGTCCGCCATCACGGCGGGCCTGTGCATGACGGACATGGGCGGCACAGGAGATGTGGCCGTGCTGTCTGCGGCAAAGCGCATGCAACTCATGCCTTTCGCCCGACTCTCCACCAGCATCGGCGGGGCGATCATTATCTTTCTTTGTGGTCTGCTTGCCCGCTACATCCACACTGCTCAGTAACCATTTCACAACTCAACACTCCCAAACCTATGCCCAAGTTCGCTGCCAATCTCACCATGCTATTCACCGAAGCACCTTTCATGGAACGCTTCGCCCTTGCCGCTCAAGCAGGCTTTACTCACGTCGAATACCTCTTCCCATATCCTTTCAAAGCGGAAGATCTGAAAGCCGAACTCGACAAGCACGGCCTCAAGCAAGTCCTCTTCAATCTCCCCGCTGGCGACTGGGCCGGAGGAGAGCGCGGCATTGCTGCGTTACCCGGCCGCAATGACGAGTTCCGCGCTGGAGTGCCGCAAGCCATTGAATACGCAAAGGTGCTCGGAGTGAATCGCGTGAACTGCCTTGTCGGCAAGCGCATCGCTGGTCTGAGCGATGACGAGCATCGGCAGACACTCATCGAGAACGTGCGCTTTGCTGCTACTGAGCTGGCCAAGCATGACATCGAGCTAGTGATCGAACCGATCAATCACTTCGACATTCCTGGCTTCTTCATCAACCGCACCGAGCAGGCCATCCAACTCATCGATGAAGTAGGTCTGCCCAATGTCCGCGTGCAGTTCGACATCTATCACGTCCAGCGTGAAGAAGGCGAGATCACCGGCACCTTCCGCAAATACCTCGACCGCATCGGCCATATCCAAATCGCCGACAATCCCGGCCGCCATCAACCCGGCACCGGCGAGATCAACTTCCCCTTCATCTTCGGCCAGCTCGACGAAAGCGGCTACCCAGGCTGGGTCGGCCTCGAATACATCCCGACGCCAGACACGGTCGGATCACTCGCTTGGATGAAAACCATGACGGCATAACGTCTCCCCATTTTTTACCCCCTATCTTTTACCAACACCTCAATATGAAAATCGGATTTATCGGACTCGGCATCATGGGCAAGCCCATGGGCAAAAACCTTCTCAAAGCAGGCTTCGAACTCGTCGTTTGCAGCCGCACGCAAACCTCCGTGGACGAACTCACCGCCGTTGGCGCGACTACAGCCGCCACACCCAGCGAACTCGCCGCGCAGGTCGATCTTGTCATTACCATGCTGCCGAACTCACCTGAGGTGAAGGAAGTCATTCTCGGTCCGAATGGCGTCATCGAAGGCACGCGGCCCGGATGCATCGTCGTAGACATGAGTTCCATCGCCCCGCTCGCCAGTCAGGAGATCGCCGCCGCTCTTGCTGAGAAAGGCATTGAGATGCTCGACGCGCCTGTCAGCGGAGGCCAGCCCAAAGCCATCGAAGGCACGCTATCCGTCATGGTCGGCGGCAAACAAGAAGTCTTTGATCGCTGCGTGCCTGTCTTCAAAGCCATGGCCGCCTCTGTCGTGCGAGTCGGCAAGATCGGTGCGGGCAACGTCACCAAGCTCGCGAATCAAGTCGTCGTCGCTCTCAACATCGCCGCCGTCTCCGAGGCCATGGTTTTAGCCGCGAAGGCAGGTGTGGAACCCGAACTCGTTTATCAGGCCATCCGCGGCGGCCTTGCTGGCAGCACGGTGATGGATGCGAAGGTGCCACTGATGCTCGATCGCAAGTTCAACCCCGGCTTCCGCATCAAATTGCACATCAAAGACCTCGCCAATGCGCTCGAAACCTCCAGCGAAGTGGGTGCGCCTTTGCCTCTGACCGCTTCCGTCATGGAAATCCTAAAATCCCTGCAAAGCGAAGGCCACGGTGACTCCGACCACGGGGCCATGATCCAACACTTCGAAAAGCAGGCGGGTATCGAAGTGAGCCGTCCCAAAGCCTAATATCGTCTCGTCGATCCCATCGCATCCACTCGCCAAACACGATGAAAGCACCGTTTAGACTCATCGCCGCACTGGTCATGCCGGTGACCGCAATCTGCGTTGGCGCAGAGCCTGCCTTGCCAGGCAAGGCGGATGCGCCGTCGAACGATACGCAAAGTTTTCTCTTCTTCGGCAACAGCTTCACCATGCGCCATCAGCTTCCCACGCTCTTTGCTGCACTGGCTGAAGAGGGCTTTCCTGGAAGCTCGGTGAAAACCGAAATCGTGGGCTATGGCGGAAAGAACCTCTTTCAGCATTGGGAGTGCTATCGCTCTTACAACCGACTGAATCTCAGTGGCCGCTCTGAAGCTGACCTTGAGAGCGAGATCAGCGAACTCACCAGTCTCCGCAATAGCACCGAGGAGCCAGCTTTCTACAGGGCGTTCTGGCAAGGCTTGTCTGACAATGCCTTCTATCGGAAGTTCACTCCCAAGACCAAGAGTGATTGGGAAGGCGATCGTAGTTCCATCCGGCAAGCTGTCTCTTCGCATAAAGACTGGCTCTCAAAAAAAGCCACTGCTCCGACATACGAGTTTGATTTTGTCGTCTTGCAGAGCTGGCTCGATGTTACGGACGACCCAAGCACAGGCTATTTCAAATACTCGGCAAAGTTCTCCGACGCGGCCAAGGCGGCCGGAACTCGCCCGGTGCTCTATTTGACCGCGTCGTATGCCCACAACCAGACACCTGTGAACAAAGCCGTCGCCAGAGATAGAGCCGTGGGTGAATGCAGGGCCGCTTTAGCCTTTTCAAAGACGACTGGTGCCATCGTGGTGCCGGTGCCGCTAGCGATCACCCTTGCGCAGGAAAGCGCGGAGCCCGTCGCCAGAACGCTCACCTTCCGCTACAAGAACGATATGCACCCCAACCAAACGATGGCTTATCTGACCGCCTGCACCGTGTATGCTGCCGTGTTCGGAAAGACTCCCGAGGGACTCTCGTTCAACAAGGTGGCGGAAAACAAAGCGCAGAATGTTCATGGAGAAGTGGTGAGGGTTGGTGACAGCTCCACGGCACTTTCATCGCTCGTAAACCCTGACGGTGGCCCGCTCGAAAAGGTCTTCACCGACGAGGAGCGGCTTTTCCTCCAACGCACGGCCTGGCAAGCGGTAGAGGCTTTCCGCAAAGGCGATTTCTGACTCGTTCGACACCAACAGCAAGCTCCCCCTGACACAGCTTCAATCACCATCGTTCCATGAAACTCATCCTCTCGCTGATCTTTGCCCTTGTCTCGCTCAACGCTTACGCCGCGAACCTCAGTTTTGACGCCAGCCTGCCTCAGGCCGCCTTCGCCGCTGCCGAGATACAGGCTGCACTTCCGGCCTCCGCACAGACGAACGCCATCTCTCTCAAGCTCGACCCAACACTCGCCCCTCAGGCCTATGACCTCTCGCGCGATTCCGCCACCGGCGCGATCACCGTCCGCGGTGGCGATCCTCGCGGCCTCCTCTATGGCGGCCTCGAACTCGCCGAGCAGCTTCGTCTTGCCTCCGGTGACATCTCTCGCGTCCAACCTGCGACTGGCAAGCCGCACGTCGCCCGCCGCGGCATAAAGTTCAACATCCCTCTTGATATCCGCAATCCGTCGTATCAGGACGCGGGCGACGCCGCCCAGGCCAACATCGCCGAGATGTGGAACTTCGAGTTCTGGCGCGAGTATCTCGATAACCTGGCCCGGCACCGCTACAACATGCTCGGCCTCTGGAACCCGCACCCGTTCCCCTCGATGGTGAAACTCGCCGACTACCCCGATGCCGCACTGCGTGACGTCTGCGGCACCGCCTTTCCTCTCGACACTGACCGCACCGAAGAGTCCGAGGCAAAATTCATCGCCGGCAGCGGTGTCTCCCAACCCGTGCTCGACAATCTCATTGTCCTCAAGGCGATGACCATTGATGAAAAGATCGACTTCTGGCGGTGCGTCATGCGCCACGCCAAGGACCGCGGCATCGAAGTCCATTTCGTCACCTGGAACATCTGGATGAACAGCCTCGCTCCCGCCGGCTGGTATCGCGGTCAGGAAAACCTCAAAGGCGACGAGGGCCTCTACGGCATCAACAACGATCAGACCAACCCCCGCACCGTCGCCTACCTTCGCGCTTGTGTGCGCGAGTTCATCCTCACCTATCCCGATCTTGCGGGCATTGGCTTCACCCCCGGCGAAAACATGCAAGATCGCGACGATGAATTTGGTCGGGAAAAGTGGCTCTGGGCCACTTACGGCGAAGGCATCCTTGATGCGAAAAAACTCCAGCCTGGCAGGTCCATCGAAGTCTACCACCGAGATTGGCAAGCCGGCATAGACCGGATCATGGATAGCTTTGTCCGTCGCTATCCCGACCCGATCAGCCTCAGCTATAAATACACCCGCGCTCGCCTTTACTCCACGCCAACCCCGCATTGGGCGGAGACGGAAATCATTCCCGACTTAAAGAAATATGGCATCAAGAGTTGGTGGAATCTCCGCAACGACGATAACATTCACTTTCGCTGGGCAGACCCGGCTTACGTTAGCGCCTTCATGAAAAACCTCCCTGGTCCCGACCTTACCACCGGATATGATTTGGGCTCGGACAGCTACGTCATGGGGCGCGAATTCATCAGCACCCGTCCCAATCACCCGCGCGACCTCGAGATCCGCAAACACTGGTTCAGCTTCCTGCTTTGGGGGCGTCTCGGCTACGACCCTGACCTTCCCGCCGCCCGCCTCACCGCCATCGTGCAGAATCACTTTCCCGATGTGCCCGCCCGGCCACTGCTCGACGCCTGGACCTCCGCCTCCCGCACTATCGCTCTCGTCAACCAATTCCACTGGGTCAACTGGGATTTCAAGTGGGCCGTCGAGGGCTGTCTCTCCATGCCCCAGGGCTTCATAACGGTGGATGATTTCATCACCACCAAGCCCCTGCCCGGCTCCGGACTCCTCAGCATTCCCGACTACGTCGCGACTCGGCTCGGCGCTCCGAAAAAAGATGTCCTAGATCCCTTTGGCGTCGCTGATCGACTCGAGACCGACGCCACCGTCGCCCTCTCTTATGTGCGTTCCATCCGCAACGCCCGTCGCCCTATCGCTAAAGAGCTCAGCGAACTCCTTTACGATATCGAATCCTTCGCCCACCTGGCCAACTACTATGCCTCGAAAATCCGTGGCGCCACTCACCTCCATGAGTTTCGCACCACCGGAGTTCCGTCCGAACAAGCTGCCGCCGTGTCCACTCTCGAGTCTGCGCTCGCGCATTGGAAAGCCTACGCCGCTTCTGCCACCGCCAATTACCACCCGCAATTCCTGTCCAAGACCCGCACCATTGACTGGGTCCGTCTCACCGAAGACGCCCGCCGCGACATCGATATCGCCCGTGCCGCCACTGGCAAATAGAACAACTGCGAACTCGCCCTCATTCAACACCATGAAATTCCCATTTTTTACCGCCAATCTTTTACCAGCCCTGCTTTTTGCCGGTCTGGCCTCTGCCGCGACCCTCCAACTCACTAACGACCCCAGCACTGGTGGCCCTGGCAAGTTTGCTGCCGCTGAAATCCAACGTGAAGCCAAAGACAAAGGCACCGCAGCTAGAATCAGCATCACCGTCGAAAAGAAGTCCAAGGCCTTTCCTCAGAGCTATCGCATCGAGCGCGAAGGAGACCAAATTCGCGTCATCGGTGCGGATGCCGCTGGAGCCATGTATGGCGGCCTTGAAATCGCGGAAGCTATCCGCATCAGCACGCTCGATTCACTAAAAAGCTCCGAAAACAAACCGCACATTGAGAAGCGAGGCATCAAGTTCAACATCCCACTCGATCTTCGTACACCGAGCTACACTGATTGCTCCGATGCAGCCCAGGCGAATATCCCCGAGGTGTGGGAGCGGGAGTTCTGGATCAGCTACTTTGATGCCATGGCGCGGCATCGCTACAACGTGCTCTCGCTTTGGAGCCTGCATCCGTTTCCCTCGATGGTGAAGGTGCCGGAGTTCCCCGAGGTGGCTCTCGACGATGTCTGGCGCACGAAAGCGAAGCTTGATGACACGTTCAGTTTTGCTGGCATCGACATGGTGCGGACGGAGATGCTTGCAGACCATGAAGTCGTGAAAAAGATCACGATGGATGAGAAGATCGAGTTTTGGCGCTGGGTCATGCAGCAGGCAGCAGATCGCGGCATCACAATCTATGTCTTCACCTGGAACGTCTTCACCTTCGGTGCGGAGGAAAAGCATGGCATCACGAATGACATGGGCAACGACATCACGAAGAAGTATTTCCGCGCCAGCGTGCGTGAGATGGTCAAAACCTACCCGCTGCTAGGTGGTATGGGCATCACGGCAGGTGAAGGCATGCCTCACGACATGGACTCCAAGGTCAAAGAGAAGTGGCTGTGGGACACCTATGGTGAAGGCGTGCGCGATGCGTTGAAGGATGAGCCCAAACGCGATTTCAATCTCATCCATCGCTTCCACTGGACCGCGCAGAGCGACATCCTCAATGCCTTCAAAGACTACCCGTGCACCTTTGACTTCAGTTTCAAATACAGTGTGGCTCACATGTATTCGATCACGAAGCCCACCTTCATTCAGCCGTTGCTTGATGGCATTGCCAAAGGTCACCGCACCTGGCTCACCGTGCGCAATGATGACCTCTACACCTTCCGTTTTGGCGATCCCGCTTACGCCCGCGAATACATCCTCAACATGCCGTCGCGTGACAAGTGCGCTGGGTTCTACATGGGGCCGGATGGCTACTGTTGGGGGCGCGAGTTTCTCGATCGTCACCCAGCACCGGGCAGACGGCCGCTGGTCATGGAGAAGCAGTGGTATTCCTTCTCAATATGGGGCCGCCTCGCCTACGACCCTACGCTGTCCGACTCGTATTTCGAAAAACTGCTCGCAGCACGCCACCCCAACATATCGTCTCCGCATCTTTTCACCGCCTTGCAAAGCGCCTCCCAGGTCATGCCGCTCATCACCCGCTTCTTCTGGGGTGACATCGATTTGAAATGGTTCCCTGAAGCCTGCTGGAGCCATCCGAGAAGGAAAGGCAACGACGGCGGCTTCTACACCGTGCAGCAGTTCATGGAAGGCAGCGCCATGCCCGGCGCCGAGGTGCTGTGTATTCGCGACTGGCGGAAGCGTCTTCTATCGGGTGCGCCTATGGCTGAGACCACTCCGCTAGAAATCGCGAAAGCCCTCGAAGGTGCTGCTGAGCAAAGTTTTTCAGCCCTCGGATTCCTACGCGATTCCGTCAAAGAGGACCCCGAACTGACAAAGAACATCAATGACTGCGAAGCTCTCGCGCATCTAGGCCGTTATTACGCCGCCAAGATCCGAGGTTCCTGCTCCCTAGCCTTATTTGATGCCAATCGCGATGCTTTTGAGCAGACTGTAGCCTTGCGACACCTCAACGATGCCATGTGTCACTGGGAAAAATACGCCACCGTTCGCGATGCAAACTACGTCCCCGCACTTTACAACCGCCTCGGCCACGTGAACATCACTGCCATTGCCGAGAAGGTCGCCGCAGATATCGATATCGCTAAGGCGTGGAAACCTGGCAGTCTCAAAGACAACGGCAAGCGTGCCGGTCTTGGCCGAAACTTCCAAGAGTAAACTGGAAGGACTAACAAGAATATCGCAAGTTCACGAACCTTTGTCACATCTCTCAATTTCATCCACCCTAGTTATGAAGATCAGATTTTTCATCAGCGCACTGTCGAATAAGATGATAAAGAAGGCATCTCTGCTCGTGATGCTTTGCACGATAGTAATGTCAGATGTCACGGTCGCTGAAACACGCCCCAACATCATTTTTCTTCTCGCGGATGATCTCGCCGCGAACGCGGTTGGCTACAGCGGCAACAAAGACGTGATCACACCGAATATCGACAAGCTCGCGCAGGATGGCGTTCGCTTTATGAATCACTACGACACCACATCCATTTGCATGGCCAGTCGTTGCACGATGATGACTGGGCTTTACGAGTATCGGCATGGTTGCAACTTCGAGCATGGCGATTTGGAGCGACGCTTTATCGAGAAGTCTTATCCGGTCATTCTGCGTCAGAAGGGTTACTTCACCGGATTCGCAGGGAAGATTGGCTTTGTATTGGAGGGTGAAAAGTTCGAAGCACTCGAACCGCTTTTTGATCGATGGGCAGGCGGTCCAGGCCAGACCAGTTATGAGACGAAGAAGAATATTGGTATCGCTAAGTATGCAGAGAATTATCCGCATTGTTCACGTGCCTATGGAGCTTGGGCGCAGGATTTCCTGAAGGCAGCAAAGACAAACGGAGAGCCGTTTTGCATGAGTATCAGTTTCAAAGCTCCGCACATGCCCTACACGCCTGATCCCATCGATCTAAAGCTTTACAAAGGCAAGAGTTTCACACGTCCGCCCAACTATGGAGTGGAGAAAAGTATGCATTTATCACCACAGGTTCATACCAGTCGTGCTGCCACCGACTATCGTGAGTGGGTGACTGATTATGATGGAACTGTGGCGAAGCATTATGCCCTTATCACTGGCGTCGATGCCGCAGTGGGAATGATCCGTGAGGGGTTACTGCGCGAAGGACTCGATAAGAATACGGTCATCATCCTCACCTCTGATAACGGTTACAATGCAGGTGCTCACGGCTTTGGAGATAAAGTCATCCCGTATGAAGAAGGTAGCAAGGCGCCGCTCATCATCTTTGATCCACGTCTGCCTCCCGAGCAAAACGGTAAGGCATGTGAAGCGGTGACAGGCAACATCGACATGGCCGCGACGATCTTTGCACTGGCTGGCGTGCCATTGCCTGCTGACATTGATGGTAAAAGTCTGCTGCCATTGCTTGACTGCTTTAGTAACAAAATCCGAGAATCTCTACCTCTCTTCAATTTCTGGGGTGTCGCGTCAGCTCAGTCAATGGCGATTGTTACATCGGAATGGAAATACATCCATTGGTATTATGGCGAAGGTATGCAGCCTACCGAGGAACTCTTCAACCTTGGTGAAGAGCCCTACGAGATGATCAATGTTGCCACTGATTCCCACTATGTTGCTGTTCTCAAGACGATGCGTCAGCATTACGATGTTGCACTTGCTGCCGTTGCTAAACAAGTTGTGCCTAACCACAGTTACGAGGACTACCCCACGCTCTTCAGTCGCACCGTCCCTTGGGCAAATAAGGTTGCGTTGGTTAAGGCCAAGGTCGTCAAAAACGGTAAAGGTGAAACGCCGAAGAAGCCACACCTAAATAAGTGAAATCAGTCATCATACTAAATGCCACAATTATCAGTGAAAGGCTGCCATTTCTCGCTATGCAAATCAAAGTGAAGCTCAATGTTCTTCGCATTAGCGATAACGAACCTTGCGCCGATCCTGCTAAGGGAATGTGACGGCTTTGAGATGAGCCGCCAAGCGTGACTTCATACGGGCGATGCGCTCGGCTTGCATGGGTTTGTTCGCAAGGTTGTGCAATTCTTCGGGGTCGGTTTCGTAATCATAGAGCTGCTGTCCGCCACGCCCTTCATCCCACTCGATGTAGCGGAAGCGATCCGTGCGCACACTATGGCCGATGAGTTGGGTATGTGTCGATACCATGGTGCTGAAGACGATTTGTTTGCCTTTAGCCATGGTGTCTTTGAGAAGCGGCTGCAATGTGCGGCCTTGAATGGTTTTAGGCGTTTTTAAACCAGCCAATGCCGCGACGGTTGGATAAATGTCCACTTGCTCAACCAACCCAGCGCAAACGCCCGGCTTGACGCCTGGGGCTGCGATGATGAGCGGCACATGCGTGGCTCCTTCGAACAGCGTTTGCTTTGCCCAGAGGCCGTGATCGCCAAGTTGGTAGCCGTGATCACCCGTGAGGACGAGGATGGTGTTCTTATCGAGCTGAAGCTCCTTCAGTGCAGTCAGCACTCGGCCTACCTGAGTATCCACGAAGGCTGTTGAAGCGAGGTAAGCTTGCATGGCGTCACGTGCTTCGTCTGCTGTCGGGTTAGCGTATCGGAAGCAGTTGTTGTTCGGCCGCAGCGCAGCCTTGGGCATCCACTGCATGTCTTCGCCGCCTTGGCGGTAGAATGGCGGCAGGGTTAGCTTTGTCTTATCGATGCTAATAAAGAACGGCTTCGGTGCCACATAGGGCGAGTGTGGACGAATGAAGCCGACGGCTAGAAAGAAGGGTTTCGATTTAAACTGATCTAGCGTCGCAATCGCATCGGAGGCGATCTTGTAGTCGGTGAAATCGCTCGGTGGTCGTGATGACGCGGCGTAGGTGCGATTAAATCCTTCACCTTTCGTTTTTGGGCGGGGTTTGTCGCTGGGATCATTCGCAGCTTTGGCTTCTTCGAAAGACTCGGAGTCTAGGTTCAATGCAGCGCCGATTTGCACATCGAGCTTGGTGACCGGTCCGCCGCCATGAAAGACCTTGCCAATGCTACCTGTCGCATAACCTGCCTTTTGAAAAAGCTCGGGCATGGTGACGACGTTAGGCAACGCTTCTCGAAAGCTCTTATTGAGGGCGAAGACTTTGGTGGTTTCCGGGTAACAGCCAGTGAGAAACGAAGCACGAGTTGGACTGCATAAAGCGAACTGACAGTAAGCATGTTCAAACTTTACTCCGCGTGCTGCGAGTGCATCCATGTTCGGGGTCCGCACCTCAGGCTCGCCATAACAACTTAAAGTGGTGGTGAGATCATCTACGATGATGAATAGAACATTCGTTCTTGCTTTATCGACTGCGAAGAGCGGAGCACTAAGTGCAAGAAGGAAGAGGACTGGGCAAAGGATATGATACACGACGTTGGTTTGAACGTGAATTAAGTCAGCATCTATCCTTTGGCGCCGCCCATGGTTTGGTCTTTCTTTATTCCCCGGAACGGATTCATCACAAAGGCAAAACGCTAGCGTGCGTGAAACCTGCTAAAACTCGGTTCAATCTCAGGCTAGAAAGCTTGGGCCGTTACGTTTTATCGCACTGATGAAACCACTCGCTGCTCTCCTTTGCCTCTTCGCTACATGTTCGACGCTCCCTGCGTCACCACCGAACGTGCTTTGGTTTGTTGTGGATGACATGTCGGCAAATTTTTCCTGTTATGGTGAGAAGCTAATACAGACACCGAATGTGGATCGGCTTGCGAGCGAGGGAACACGGTTTGCGAATGCTTTTGTTACCGCACCTGTCTGCTCGCCGTGCCGGTCGGCTTTAATTACCGGTATGTATCAGACGAGCATCGGAGCTCATCATCACCGCAGCGGCCGAGGGGTGGAGAAGATTGATCTGCCAGATGGCGTGGTTCCTGTGCCAGCGCAGTTTCAAAAAGCAGGTTATTTTACTTGTATCGGCTCCGGCCTGGCAAGTGAGTTCAAGAAAGGCAAGCAGTCCGCCAAAGGCGCTGGTAAAAGCGGAGGTCTTGGTAAAACGGACTACAATTTCGAATGGGATCCGAAGATTTACGATTCACCTGATTGGGCCGCAAGAAAGCCGGGTCAGCCCTTTTTTATGCAAGTTCAACTGGCCGGTGGCAAACTGCGTGGTGGCACGGATGCCAGTGCGATCAAGCTGCTCGCAAGCGCCGCAAAGCAGTTTGGTGCGGCCACAGATCCTGAAAAGGTCACTCTGCCGCCCTATTATCCACGGGATCCGGTACTGCTTCGTGATTGGGCGGCATTTCTCGATTCCGTGCGCCTCACAGATGTCCATGTTGGTAAGGTCATTGCCCGTTTAGAGAAGGAAGGGTTGCTTGAAAACACCTTCATTATTTTCATGACCGATCACGGCATCAGTCACGCTCGTGGCAAACAATTTCTCTACAATGAGGGCACCCACGTACCCTTTATTATTCGCGGACCAGGCATTGAAAAGGCAAAGGTGCGCACCGATCTCATTGAGCACATTGACATGGCTGCCATCTCTCTTGCTGCTGCAGGAATTGAAATCCCGCAGAGTATGCAGGCAAAAAATGTCCTTGCGGCAGATTACCAGCCACGGACGCACATCTTTGCTGCAAGGGATCGCTGCGATGAAACCGTTGAGCGTCTTCGCAGTGTCCGGACAGATCGATTTCTCTACATTCGGAACTTCTACCCTCTGCGCCCGCACCTTCAGCCGAACGCCTACAAGGACGGTAAATCCATCGTGCAGAGCCTGCGGAATTTGCATAAATCAGGCAAACTTGATGTGTTAAGTGAGGTCTTGCTTTTCAGCCCCACACGTCCGCCTGAGGAGCTGTATGAATGGACCACCGATGCATGGCAGGTGACCAATCTGGCCGCCGATCCAGCGCACCAATCCACGCTTGAGTCGCTGCGAGCACGTCTCGATCAATGGATGAAGGAAACCAACGATCAAGGTCCCGAATCTGAGTCCCGTTATGACAGCGACATGAAAGTCTATCTTGGCAAAGGAGATCCTGAAGTTGAAACGAACATCGCTCTCATGAAGCAATGGGCAAGGGAAGGGAAGTAGTCTCAAAGCATCGACCCCAAATTGAAACTCATGGGTGCCAGGTTGCAAAGGCTTTCGAGTCTTTGAGTTAGCCGTATCCCCGACACCTCTAGGCTGCGTGTTTCTCGATCAAGTCCGACGCTCGTTTTTTTGGGTTGATCAATTTTTCTCCTTCATCACCGACTCATCACAAAAACGTAAGTGTATTTTGGTGATAAAGACCCCCTTAACAGTGCGATAACTGGAGCTTCTTATGCGTTTTTTATTCTGTTTTTTCTTTCTCGTCGCTTTTGCAACCACCTCTCTGGTTTTAGCCGCTGAAAAGCCCCTGAAGGCTCTACTCATCGCCGGTGGTTGCTGCCATGACTACGCGAAACAGCACGAGGTCATCGCCAAAGGCATCCAAAGTCGCGCGAATGTGCAGGTGGATGTCATTTGGACCGACGACAAGTCCACCAATCCGCCGCTGCCGATCTATGACAATCCTGATTGGGCGAAGGGCTATGACTTCATCATTCACGACGAGTGCGCAGCGAGTATGACCAACAAGGAGACGCTCACGCGCATCCTTGACGCCCACAAAACGATCCCGAGCCTCCAGCTTCACTGCGCCATGCACAGCTTTCGCACAGGTGAGGATCGCTGGTTCAAGCGTCTCGGCCTACAATCGAACTCGCACGGTCCGCAGGAGCCGATCGCGATCACCTTTGTCGATAAAGAGCACCCGATCACGAAGACACTCGGCGATTGGACCACGATCAAGGAGGAGCTCTACAACAATGCGAACCTCTTCGACGCGCATCCGCTTGCGATGGGCCGCCAGATGGTCAAAGGCAAGGCCGTGGATGCCATCGTCGCCTGGACGAACGAAAAAGCCGGTGCCCGCAGCTTCAGCACGACCATCGGTCACAACACCGAGACTGTCGCCGATGCACGTTATCTCGATTTGATCACCCGCGGCCTGCTTTGGGCCTGTGACAAGCTCACGTCGGATTTCCTCGTGCCGTTCAAGGGCGATAACAAGGTGACGTTTGTCCCAGCAAAGCCCGTCGAGGCTCCGAAGCCGCCGCCGGCGCCGAAAGACGCGACCGGCATCAAGACGACCGCGAGCAGCACTCAGCCGGGCAATGATACCTGGAAGGCTGTGGATGGCGATGAAAGCACCCGATGGTGCGCCAGCGGTGCTAACATGCCTGAGCGGCTTGAGCTTGAATTCGAAAAGCCCCAGGACCTCACTGGCCTCGAAATTGTGTGGGAGCGAAAAGACAAGTCCTACCAGCACAAGATCGAGATCGACGGCAAAATGGTAGCAGATATCTCAATCGCCCCAAGCCATGTCTTGGAAGCCAAGCAGGCCAAAAAAATCGTCATCACCTGCACAGGGAACGACCACGGCGGCTGGGCCAGCATCCGCGAGGTGAAGCTCAAAGGTCCGGGCATCAAAGCCATCGCGCCGAAGCTGAGCGCTGAGCAAAAGAAGGAGTATGACAAGTCGAATGATCCCCGCGCCAAGGAAGGCAACGTCGCACCGAAGATCACCAAACTCACCGCCGAGCAAGAAGCTGCCATTTTGAAGGATGTGAAGGTCGCCGAGGGCTTCGAGGTCACGCTGTTCGCGAATAGCGCTGCGGCGAACTACCCCGTCTTCGTCGCCGCGGAGCCGGATGGCACGCTTTACGTTTCCTCGGATGGCAACGGCTCGCTGGGCCGCAATCCGAAGCGTGGTCGCGTCATCCGCTTGCGCGATCTCGATGGCGATGGCCGCGCGGATGAAACGAAGGTCTTTTGTGAGGTCGATGCGCCGCGCGGGCTCGTGTGGGATCACGACCGGCTTTACCTCGTGCATCCGCCGCACCTCAGCGAGTTCATTGATGCCGATCACGACGGCGTCGCGGAGAAGCAGAACATCCTCGTGAAGGACATCGCCTT